>JAGVXD010000016.1 GCA_018303945.1 Candidatus Pacearchaeota archaeon | reverse complement strand
ACTATCTCTCCTTTAGCAAGAAGCTGTCCGACCGCACGAGCAATGTTTTTAGAATATGTTATCTCATATTTTTTTCTTAAATTTCTCTCTTTAATGAGACTCTCTACATATTCATCATTATAATATGGGCCAAGATAAAGATGCTTAAGAGGTTCAGGATTCCAAAGCAATTTATTTCTCTCACAAATCTGCTTATAACCATAATAACAGCACCCCATAGCATTTGATTCGTCTCCTGAGCTAGGCATAACAAATAATTTCTTTACTTCTTCAAGCTCTGCTATCTTCTGATTTGCCTTTACGTTCATGAAAGTCCCGCCTGAAAGAGCCAATGAATGAATGCCGGTCTTATTTATTGCTTTTCTTACCCATTCGGTTTTAATGTCCTCCACCAATTTCTGTACTGCTCCTGCAAAAGTATCAAAACGAACAAATTTCATTTCTTTTTCAAAAAAATAGTCTATAAAAGGTATATTGAATTTTGAGTGGATTACAAGATGCTCATCAATCCAGAAAAGCCTTCTTAACTTGGAATATATTTTGTCTACGTGATATGATTTTGCGTAAGGTGCCATGCCCATCACCTTAAACTCATGCTCGAGAGGCTTCATCCCAAGATAAATTGTCGCTATGGCATAAAGACATCCTATTGAATCTGCCTTTCCTGTTTTTGATATGACTTTTAGCTCTTTCCCGTCAAATATGCTTATGCTTCCGCTTAATCCGCTTCCCTCTCCATCTGAAGTAAATATTAATGTCTTCTCATTTTTAGGCAAGTTAAAACAAGGAGAAAGCGCATGGGCAAGATGATGATTTATTCTTTCTATCTTATCTGGAGAGACATTAATCATCTTTCCAAGATTTATCTTAAAATCAGAGTCAATTGAATTTTTTTTCATCTGGTAGTATACTGACTTGAGGTTGAGATATTTTGAAAAAGCTCCGGGAAAGAGATATCCTGCTTTGGAGAAAATCTTTTTCTTCAGGCTTTTATTTGTGTATGCCTCCAGATATCTCTTTCCGTAATATGGGTCTGTATATATGGGATAATAATCATCAGTCACCACCAAATCTATGTCTTTTATAGTTATACTGTTATCTTCAAGAACAAATTTAATTGACTTTAATGGGACTCCGCAGAAATTTTTTATTCTGGTAAACCTCTCTTCACTTACACAGCTCATTATCCTGCCGTCTTTAAGAAGGCAAGCAGTCGCATTATGCCCTACATTCATACCTAAAACGTACATTGGAATCCGAGAAAGAGTCTACTTATAAATCTTGTCAATTTCTGCATGGAAATCTCTTAATTTTCCAGCTTTTATATCTTTCAAGTGGGTTAAGGAATAAAATAATGAGTCAATGAAAAACTTAAGCTTTAGATATTCTTTTTTACGATGTGTCAGAATAAAGCGCATAGCCCTCATAACAGCAATGCCAGTTAATGACCATGCCAGAAGTATATTCTGAAATGGGCTCTTGAGATTCTTAATATGGAAGTAAAAATGGTCTATCTGATTGACATAGCTCATCTTTTTTGCAGGGTAGCGTTCGCTTTGTGAAGCGCGATGAACCACTTTTGCAGGAATAATAAAAATCCTGCCCGGATTATTTTTATAAAGACGATATGAGAAATCTATATCCTCTGCGACAGTGTATCCCAGAAGATTCTCATCGAACAATTGCTTGCGAAATACTTCTTTTTTGTAAACCATATTGACTCCTGGAAGCCATTGAGCTGAAACTGGTTTAGATAATTTTACAGGATAAATGTTCCCATATGCAGAGACTATTACCGAGCGTTCCTTCTCTCTCCGACCAAGAAAAAAAATCTTTTTGAGAATTATTCCTTTTGTACTCTCTTTATCATCTAAGGGAATAAATCCTCCGAGTGCAATGGCTTCAGGGTTCTTATTGAAAAAATCTATTACTGACCTGAAATAAGAAATGTCCAGTGTCACATCATCATCTATAAAACATACCAAGCCGGCATTTTTGGAGACTTTTTTTATACCTAGGTTCCGCGCTTTTGTAATTGAAGGAATAGATGAATAAAAATACCTTATGTTTGACTTTTTGAGAGAATTAACTGTGTTTTTTGTATCTTCATTTTTACTTTGATCAACTATTATTATCTCACAAAGCAGTGAAGCCAAAGGAACAAGAGATTTTAGAGTTTGAGAAACATCTTTGGGGCGATTATAAGTTGGAATTACAACGCTGATTTTCTTTGTTGTGTACATATTATTCCTTTGCTATTTTGTCATCTACTTCACTATCTTTAATTATATTATATTGTTTTAAGGCGCGCTTTAAAGATGAGGAATAAAGGAAAAGTCTGTAGAAAAAGTTTTTATGGAAGATGAGGTTGCTATAACTAATAGGGGATACAGGGTCTTTCCTGGTGAGAAATGCCCTGCTAAACTGCCTGAAAGCCATCCTTAATTTCTCACGAAGATTATAGTACCTAAACCAGAAAATCATCATTCCCTCACTTTGATGCTTGTATATTAAATCTTTGGCAGGTGAAAGACCTGAAGCGCTTCCTATATGGATTGAAACAGAATGCCCGTGGTATATAATCTTAAACCCTGCCCTTCTAGCCCTATAGCAATAATCCAGGTCGTTTGGCCCATAAAAGAAGTTCTCATCATAATATCCTATTTTTTTGATTACGCTTTTCTTTATAAGAATGCAGGGTCCCACAAATGCGTCAACTTCTTTTATAAAGTCATATTTCCCGGTATCTTTCTTATATGAAGCATCTGCGCCTTCGTAAGGGGTCTGCAATCTTCCATCTGGAAACAAATGTTTTCCACTTCCGATGCCGTTTAAAGAAGATTTCTCAAGCTCATCTATTATTAAATCGAGCCACTCTGCCTGTATAGTAATTATATCGTTGTCCATTGCACAAATGTAATCTGCATTGTATTTTATTAGCGCGCGCTTCCATCCCGCATTTGTTCCTTCGGTATAACCATAATTTTTGTTTAGTTTTAATATATCAATTGAAGGATTTATCTTTTTTAGATATTCTATGCTATTATCTGTGGAGCCGTTATCAACCATGATGACCTTATAATTTGGGTAAGAAGTCTTCTTTAGAGAAGTCAGGCACTTCCCAGTAAGCTCTTTTTTATTCCAATTTACTATTATTATGCAAACTAAAGGATTTTTCTTTTTCATTTTACTACTTTTAATTTCACTTCCAACACCTGTGAAGGAAATATATAGGCAAAAAACCTCTCATAGAAACGCTGGTTTAAATTGACTAATATATTTGCCCATCTTAGAAATGGGTGATTGCTATATATAATCTTACATTCCATAATTCTGAAATTTGCAATATATGACTTATCGAAATAATTATTAATTTTGCCCCGCTCAAAAAAGTCAAATGTTGCCGCCGCAAAGAAATGTTTATGCGTTGGGTCTTTTACTGCATTTAAACTGCTGAAATAAGGCACGCCTATATCCACAATGGCTCCCGGTTTTGATATTCTCCATATCTCTTGAAGAGTTTTAGGAACATCTTCTAAATGCTCTAAGACGTGACTCATAAGAACTCTGGAAAAAATGTCTTTTTTAAAAGGGTATGGCACATTGTTCAAATCCCAGACAACATCAACACCTCTAAATTTGTAGCTGTCTAGATTCACGTAATCTGAAAGGATTACTGTTCCACAGCCAAGATTAAGCTTGTCTTTCATGGCAGAAAAGTGAAAAGGAGTAAGTTTTTAAATTTGCTTATAGTCTTAATAATATGAAAATTGGTTTTCTTATTACTTACTTTTATCCAAAGACCGGAGGAGCGGAAAATAATTGCTATTACACTGCCCGTGAACTTGCCAAAAAACACGAGGTGCATGTATTTACTTCTGGAGAAAAAGAAAGTGAGGAGAAAATTAATGGAATATATGTGCATAGATGCAAGGAGCTATTGAGGGTAAAATATTATTTTGCGTTCTATCCTTCTTTAACAAATAAGCTTGCTGCGGCACATCTGGATGTTTTACATGTTCATGGATTCGGATTCATGCAGCATGACAGAGCAATAAAGAAGATTATAAAAGCACAGCCAAAAATAAAGATTGTTTGTACGCCTCACGGTCCTTTCATGGCACTTAAAAAGTATAACTTTGCTGCGAGCATATTCAAGGCTCTTTATTTGCCTTCCTTCAGAAAGAGTCTGCAAAGATATGACGCGATAATTGCAGTAAATCCCGAACAGTATAAATGGATGGAAAAGGAATATGGAATATCCCGCAAGAAAGTATTTTTAGTTCCTAATGGAATAAACAAAGAAACTATAGCTAATATTTCTAGAAAAGAAATAAAAAAAATAGACGAGAAATATGGGCTTGCAAAAAAGATGGTTGTGTCTTATCTTGGAAGAGTTCAGAGATACAAGGGGCTAGATCAGGTAGTTTCTGTCTTGCCTGTTTTGAGAAATTTTACACCAGAGATTGTCTTCCTGATTATAGGAAAAGATAGCGGGGATAGGGAAAGATTGGAAAAAATTGCAAAAGAAAAAGGAGTTGATATGATGGTAAGATTCACCGGAGAGGTTTCTGAAGAAGATAAATTGGCATTGCTTGAGAGGTCGGAAATATTTGTGTTCCCTAGTGAATGGGAAGCTTTTGGAATAGCGACTCTTGAAGCAATGGCTCGGAGAAACGCAATTGTTTCTACAAGAACCGAAGGCAGTTTGTTTTTAATTAAAGAGGGAGTTAATGGAATCCTTTTTGATTACGGAGACGCAAATGCGCTTAAAAAAGCTCTGCAAAAATTACTTAATAATCCAAAAATAAGGCATTCAATGCAAAAGATAAACAAAAAGAAATCCAGAAGATTTTTGTGGACAGATATTGCCAATAAATTGGAAAAAATTTATATTATGGATTAAAAACACGATGCGTCAGGAATTAGAAGAAAAAAATTCCATCGCAAGCTAGAGGTATAATGCGCTAATCAACAGAATTATCCATAATTTGCGCTTTTTTGTGTTAAATTCCCCAGTCAAATTTTTCCATATATTCCTGAAGGCATATCTTCCAGTGTCTTGGGATATCTACCCCCCTTATCTGAAGCTTTATGTTTACCATCTGTTCAGAATAAGGGCGGGGAGCAAAATAATCTTCTTTAATGTATTTCTTAAGCTCTTGTGAAGAGACTTTCTTTACTTTAATCTTTTTATCTAGCCCTTTTATTCTTAAAATCTCTTTTGCTATATCGTACCTGCTCCCACCGCCTTCACACACTGCATTATACGCTCCATATGGGCATGTAAATATGACTTTCTCAATTATTCTTGCCAAGTCGTAAGTGTATGTAGGACTGCCCATCTTGTCATCTACTACATGCAAGACCTTTTTACCATCCCGAATTTGTTTTATTATTTTGTTTATGAATTTTTTATCTTTGTCCGGACCTCCGCCTATCATCCAGCCCGGCCTGAAAACAAAATACTTTGACAATATGCTTTTTACCGAGCACTCTCCGGCATATTTAGATTTTCCGTAAATACTAAGAGGATTAGGCACGTCATAATCCTCATAAACTTCTTTTTTCCCATCGAAGACTCCAGCTGTAGAAATATAAATCATGGGAATATCAAGTTTTTTGCAAAGCAAAGCAATATTCTCGCTTCCAATGGCGTTGGTTTTATAAGCATCTAGGTGGTTTTTCTCGCAGTATTCCATGTCTGTTAAGGCAGCTAGATGAAATATATAGTCTGGATTTACCCTATAAACAAATTCTCTTACAGAAGCATAGTCAGTTACATCTAAATTATGCAGCCAAGGCTCGTTTACATTCTTGTCTGTTGCTATCACTCTTGCACGATTCTTAAAATGATTGTATACTGCCTCTCCAAGCATTCCTCCGCAACCGGTAACTAGAATTTTTGGTAGGACTTGCATCATTGTTCGAATTATAAAATACTTTTAAAGATTCCTGTTATCAATCGTATATTATACATTACTTATAGCTCACGGAGTGGAAGTTATCCAGACAGAGAACTGCGTAGGTTGTAGCTCACTTTGTACGCAGTTCTCTTTATCAGAATTCGCTGTATTGGTGCTATTTACTGTATACTGTTGGGTCGGGCAAACCAGACCAATAAAAACCTTCCTTGCGAAGCATGCATGCGAGGCATGAGCCACAATGAATATTGTCTGAAGTGTAACAACTGAAAGTATCCTTAAAATGCACATTCAGTTTATTTCCCAAGAGCACTATATCTTCTTTATCTTTCTTTATCATTGGAACTATAACTTTGAACTTTCCATTGCATGCAGTTGTCCCAATTTTACTCATCATATCTGTAAATTCTCCTGTTGCGTCAGGATATCCGGAGCTGCCCTCTGATTTAAAACCCAAAAATATATCTGAAGAAATTTTATCCCTTATAAGCCTGGACTCTGCAAGTGCAAGCGCATAGCTTATAAAAATAAGGTTTCTGCATGGGACATACCATTTAAGACTCTCCTTCTTGGTGTCTTTTAAATCTCTTCTCTCAATATGAGAATGCTCTTTTTTTACGTTTATAAGAGAATGGGATAAATTATAAATCTCTGGAATGGAGAATTCAAGAAATTCTGATTTTGTGTCTTTTGCGCATTTTAAAGAGAATTTTCTCTCTGATTTCAAGGCTCTCTGATTATAATTAAAGAAAAGGATAATCATTTTCCTATAATTAAGCTTATTCTTTGCATAATGTGCTGTTACTACGCTGTCCAATCCTCCAGAGCAAATCACAATCGCTTGTTTCATCATTATCTTAATCTCATAAGGTTTATAAGTTTGTTTTCCTCATGGAAGATATGAAGAAAAATGCATCTGATTTCAAGCCCGGAGATACTATAGTCATTGGAGGAGAAAAACTTAAAGTAATTGGTGTTGAAATATCAGATATCGGAAAACAAGGCACAAAGAAATGCCGCATTGAAGCACAGAAGCAAAATGAGGAGAAAATAGTAATTATACGTCCTGCAGATTATCCGTTTGAAAGCTCATGATTGACGTTATAATTACTTCATACAATGAACCTAAAGCTACACTTAAAGCGGCAAGGATATTCCTGGCAAACAAGAGAAAAGACCTGCGCGTTACTGTTGTTGACCCTTTTCCTGAAGTAGAGAAATTTCTAAGAAAAAACGTTAAAGACAAGAGATTTAATTTTTATCCCGACCCTGGAGAAGGAAAAAGCTATGCATTAAACCTGCTCTTCCAGGAATATGCCTCTTCTGACAGGAGAGATATTTTTATCCTTACTGATGGAGATGTATATTCTTCTGAAAAAGCCCTGCCATCTATTATTAATGCATTTGAGGATAAGTCTGTAGGGTGTGTTACTGGCAAGCCAACGCCTCTGGATTCAAGAAATACAAAATATGGATATTGGGCTCATGTAGTTTTTGCAGGAATTGACAAAGTAAGGAGAAGAATGTCAAAAGAGAGAAAATTATTTGAATGTTCAGGTTATTTATTTGCTATTCGCAAAGCAGTAATTCTAGACTTTCCCTTGGAGACTTCTGAAGACAGCATTATACCTTATCTATTCTGGAAAAAAGGATACAAAATTAAGTATATCCCTGAAGCTGAAGTATATGTTAAGAATCCTTCTAATTGGAAAGATTGGCTTGCACAGAAAGTGAGAAACATAAAAGCCCATGAAAACTTAAGCAAAATCGCTCCGGATATGTCTAGAACTAAATCATTTTGGAATGAAATTAAAGAAGGCGCTCTTTTTGCTATCAAGCAGCCGCGTAATTTTTGTGAGATATGGTGGACTGCTGAATTATATGCTGCCAGACTTTATCTTTATTACAAAGCATTCAAGGAGCTCAAGAGAAAAAAGTCTTATGTGGATGGATGGCGTGGAGAAGCTAATACTGAAACGACAAAAACGCTTGATTAAATTTTAGGTGATTAGTACAATTCGGCACTAAATATGCCTCCTTACACATATATCAAATAACAAGTTAAAAACACTTTCGTTTCTATGATTGAAACGAAATTCCATTTCTTTCAAATAAAATGGATAATTCTTTTTATCAATTCCATGATACTTATGAAATCTCTCATTTGCAAAACTCCAGAATCCTTCTAATCCATTTATATGATTTTTCTCATTTGCAAATTCATCTTTATCATGTCTGATAACATTATGTTTTCCATATTGTTTCAGATCAGCATAACTTCTGAAACCATCAGTATAAAAGACTGAACCTTTCTTAGTCTTTGACTCGATAGCTTCCATAAGTGTCTCTGCTCTAACATTTTCAACAACTATGGTGTGAACCTTGCCTTTTCTCTCGAGAATTCCAAAGGCAATAGCTTTATTGTTTGCTCCTCTTCCTCTGTTTCCTTTTCTCCTTCCTCCAAAATAAGATTCATCAAGCTCTAATTCTCCATTTAACTTTCTTGCTTCTTGATTGCAGTAATCTGCAATCCTTTTTCTTACAATGTTTACACTTAACTTTTATATTTTTTAGTTTGTATAAGCCATATTTATCACAAAATATGCATTTTCTACCAAGAAAATACACGTCTGACAACACTTTTCTCATATATCTCGTCGTATTTAAGCTAATTTATAAGCTTTTTTGGTGCTAAAATGTATCAATTACCTTAAAGTATCTATACTGTAACCTTTGGGTGAAAACTAAAATATAAATACTTGAACGTTCTTTAGCTTTTAAGATGATTGACTTTATCATCTTCTCACCCTTAGAGAAATCTGAATGGGCAGTACACGATGCTGAAGGACTGGCATTGGCTTAAGCCAACCGAGAGGTAAAACTGGTTTATTTCAGGAATTCATCGTGTACTTATATTTTTAACATTTCCTTAATTTTCTCTCTTAATTCTTCAAGAGAAGTAACTATGGGCATGGAAGCAATTAAAATTGAACTCAAATATTCAAATCCTTCTTCCGGGCTTTCATCGCTTTTTATGCCTATTGCAGGAATATCTTTTGCATAAGCATAGCCTAATTCCCACGCCGTGCCTGCTCCGACGTGCAGACCCTCGAGAGAAGCAATTACTAAAACAACATCATTGAATCCTTCAGTAATATCTCCTTTAAAAACTCGTTCCGCGTCTTTTATTTTTTCAGCAAGCCCTACGTCTCTGTGAGGCAGGAAAGTCTCAAATCCAAGCTCTTTGCACATCTTGTCTATTGCTTCAAGCTCTTCCCTTTCAGATTCTGTCCAGATTTTTCCAGCTATGTAGACTTTCATGAAAATATAGGCTTAATTTGAATTATAAAGATTGAGGTTCCGGTGGATGTTCTTTGTTATAACGTAATACTTTCAGGGAAAGTGGCTCATTAGATCCAAGATATTTTCTCATAGCCTTTATTTCTACTGGAATAGGGCTTAATGGGCTTCGCTCTTTTGATTAATAATCTGCATTGTCTCTCTTGCTCTTCCTTCCAAATATGTGTCATAAAATTTTCTTTCTTCTTTAGCAAGCATATCAAAAAGTCCTTGTGTTTACAGCGCCCTTTAGGGTGCGGTTTGTTCGGGACTTTTGGATGATCAAAGTGTTCCACGCACTGAAGTGCGTGGTTTGTCAGACACTTTGACATTATAAAATCTAGCATGCTGTTCAAATGGGTCTATCTCTCCTTTCCTTTCCTGTCTTTGTGATTCGTGTAAGTCACAGCTATGAGAATGATAGCGTGCGCACTCGGCTAATTTTCGCATAATGTTCTATATTTTATAACTATGGATAATTCTGTGACTTGCATGACTTCTTTTCAGAATTATCCAGATAGAAAATTCTATACGAGATGTCATATATCCAACAGAATTTTCTATATATAAATGTTAAGTGATTGATTTAGATTTGCTATGTCTTTGACTAGAAATAGGGGTTGTTTTTTGCACATAGCGGTGAACAATAATAATTATAAACGCCTGCAAGAGTTCAAATGATAATGAATGAGCAGAATATTCGCCGGGAAAATGGGATTATTGAAGGAAATCCAGCCATAGAAGAAGTGCAAAATGCGGTTGGGAGAAAGGTAAAAAGAAATTATCGCGGAGGAAAATATCGCCGCCCCTTGCAAGAACGCATTGAATTCTTAAGAAAAAAAAGTGAGGGAGGAATGGCTTTGCCGTATATAGCGGAAAAAATGAATATGACTTATATTAGCGTTTATTGCATAGCACGGGAACATAATATAGTAATAAATAATAATGATTTGACCAGCGATGAGATAGATAATATAAGAGAAAAAGCTGGAAGAAAGTACAAAAAGATAAATGAGGGAATTGACTCTGGAGAGAGCTTAGAAAAAATTGCCAAGAGGGGAACTTTTGGTAGAGGATGCAGACCAGTCAGTCGTGAAATGGTAAACATATACATAAGAGCAACCGGGCAATATAATTATTGGAAAGCCTGCAAAGAAAAGCGCAGAAAAAGAGGAAAACTTCTTAAGGAATTTAATTTGGAAGATAGGTCAAATATAATAATTTATCTAAAAAACCTGATAGAAGAATCTCTTGCGTCTGATTCTGTGCCTTGGGAAGAAAAAATGGCTGCCATTTGCATACTTAAAAGAAAGAGAATAATTTTAAATGGAAGAGAACATAAAAATATACCCTCAAGAAATATTGTCAGACTTTTTAGAATTTATAAAAAAGGAATGGATGAAGGAAAGAAATACACATTAAATGAGATGTCTCAAAAGTCAGGATTGCATTCTGCTTCAGAGTCAAGAAATTTATTGGGTAGAGTTGGATTAAAGGCACTAAATGCCACAAGAACAAATAACAGGTACAGCGAATCTGTAAAAAAAGCATTGCGCAACTCGGCAGACTTGCCAATTTCAGACAGTGATTTAGCTTATTTTCTTGGAATAAAGGACAGCCCCATGCAGCAATATAGGGGAAATTCGCCTTTTAATGAAAACAGAACTATAAGACCTGGAAATATGAAGGCAATTAGCTATGAAAAAGCAAGCAAGATTTACGAAGCTATTGATGCAGGATTTACTCTGGAAGAAACTGCCGAATATTCAAACTCCCAGCTTAAAGCAGTTAATTACGTTTTAGAGAATAGGTCTGAATTGGAGAAGATATTAATCAATGTTCTGCATAGATTATATCCTGAAAGAAACATCATAAATCCTTACCAATAGCATTAAAAATATGGCTGATATTAAAAATGTATGAAAGAAATATGCATTATTAAACTTGGCGCTGATGGAGATGTACTTAGAACTTTGCCACTCGCCAAAGCAATAAGAAATAAAAATAAAGACAGCAGAATTACATGGATTACTAAAGGAGATATTAAATCTCTTATTGATAATTTGGATTATATTGACTATGTGGAAAATATACCATATTCAACAAAGAAAGTTTTTGATGAACTATATAACTTTGACATTGAACCTGCCGCACTTGACCTGGCTGTCTTGATAAATGCTGACAAGAAATATGGGTTTTATTCTGAAGGTGAATATCCAAGCGCTTTCAATCCCGGAGCAGAGTATTATCTAAACACTATGTTTGACGATGAATTAAAGAAGAAAAATAAAAAAACTTACCAGGAGATGATGTTCATGGCTGCTGAACTTCCTTATAAAGATGAAGGATATGAGATTATTTTGGGAGTGAAAGAGAGAGAGAAAGCTGATAAATTTATTCAAGAGAACAATCTTGAGAGAAAGAAGATTGTTGGGATACACATGGGGGCGGGAAGCAGATGGCCATCTAAAGCATGGCATAAAGAAAGATTGATTGAGTTTATTGAAATCTTGAAGAACAAGGGATATGATATTATCTTATTTGGCGGACCTAACGAAAAAGAAAAGCATGAAGAAATATCATATGAATTAAATAGAATGGGAATAGAAATTTGCAGAAATAAACCTGACAATAGCAAGAGAGAGTTTGCTTCTCTTGTCTCTATATGTGATTGGATTGTGTGCTCTGACAGTTTTTCGCTTCATGTTTCTTTAGGGCTTAGAAAAAAAACAGTTGCCTTGTTCTTCGTTACCAGTCCTGCTGAAGTTGAGGGGTATGGCACACTCACAAAAATTTCTTCTCCTATGCTTAAAGACTTCTTCCCTGAAAAGAGTGATGAATATAATGAAGAACTTGTAAAGAGTATAAGCGCGAGTGAAGTTGCCTCTGTATTGCTTGGGCATAAGACATAAAAACCCTCATAGTATAAATGAATATGGATGAAAAGCAGGAAATAATAAAAAAGAAACAATTTGTCCTTAAATATCTTAACAATCCTAAAAGACTTATCCTAATTGCTATACTTCTTCTAACTATTGCAATCAGATTATATTTTTATACCACTGCCAGTGGACAGACTCTATGGTGGGATGAAGCAGAATATATGTCAACTGCAAAGAAATGGGCTTTTGATGTTCCTTATGAACTAAATCCGCAAAGACCTCCGCTTTTTCAATTCCTGTCAGCTTTAGCATTTATTATTGGGCTTGGAGAGAACTTTATACGTCTGGCATTTGTCATTTTACCTTCAATATTGCTCGTCCTGGCAATATATCTTCTTGGAAAAGAGATGTTTAATGATAAAATAGGATTAATAGCTGCGGCTCTTGCAAGTGTAAGCTGGACATTTTTATTCTGGACTGCCCGTGTACAACCAGACTTCTTATCAATGCTCTTCCAAGTACTTGCAATATTATTTATGTGGAAATATTGGAAGCAACCTGAAACTAAGCTAATAGCTCTATCTGCATTCTTTGCGGCTCTAGGTTTTTACTTCAAGGTGTCTGCTCTTCTTGTTCCCATGATATTCATGATATTTATTGCCATAACTGATAGATTATCTGCTTTTAAAAAGAAAGATTATTATGTCTTTGCGGCTATCTTCCTGATAACTTTAGTTCCATACTTTATTTGGTCAGAAGTAACATTTGATAACCCTATGGGCTTTAGAACTGGATATACTCCAGACTCACTGCAATTCCCTACCGGATGGTACAACATCAAGTTTTACTATCTCTTGACAGAAGGAGTCACTTTCTGGGCTTTCATGCTTGGAGCAGTTATGGCACTTCAGTTTCTTCTTTATATAGACATCCTTGCGAGAGAGAAGAAGAAATGTCTTGATCCTAATATATTCAGCATATTAGTATTGGTATTTATTTCTGCCTTTTATATTTTTTACATAAAAAATACTGACGATAGATGGGTATTCCTCTGGATGCCTTTCATTTTCTTACTTGCAGGAAAAGGAATTATGACTATATATTCTTTCGTTATGCGCTATAATAAAGCAATAGCTTCTATTGTAGTCATAGTGATTCTTGCATTTGCTATGTATGGACAAGTAAGCCATGCAAAACAACTCGTGGACATAAAAAAAGGAACTTATTCTCCTGTTAAGGAAGCGGGATTGTGGATAAAGGAAAACTCTGATGAAAATGCCAAAGTGCTTTCTATATCCTACACACAAAGCACTTATTATACTGAAAGAAATGTAAGCACGTATTCAAGAATTGAAAACACTTCGGCATTTGAGAGATATTTGCATGAAAATCGTCCGGATTATGTGCAAGCATCAATATTTGAACCGCACCCTTCATGGATGATACAAAACGGAATGCAGGAAGGATATAACTATATATTTTTGCAGTACTTTAATTCAACTATTGTAAGTAAAGATGGAAAAATAGTCTCTCTTGACATTAAACCAAAAATATTGCATGATGATATTGAATTTTCTTTAGTTTATCCTCAAAATCAGATTAATGGTGCGTTTGTATATAAAATTAGATACGAAGCTCAATAAGGTTTATTAACCGATTCTTAATTAGATTTTAATGTCATGTTATATATGCAATGAACAAAGATTAAAAAGAAAAATACTAATCCATGAAATATCAAGATACACCGGCGAAGCATATCCTCTTTATAGATGCACTAATTGCGGTTTTATAAGGCCCGTTCCCCTTCCTTACAGAGAAAGTTCAAAGCTTGCAATATACGATAATCCTGAAAATATAAGGTTTTTTGATGCAGAAAATAAAAGGATTGATGAAAAAGACAAGGAATACATATATTATTTCAGACATTTTAGTCCATATATAGAATTAGTCAAAAAATATAAGATAAGGGGGAAAATGCTTGACGTTGGATGTGGTGCTGGTCACTTGATGATTCTTCTTGAAAGATATGGGATGAAAGCAGAAGGACAGGAGATAAGTCCGGAGCTTGTAACAGCTTTAAAAAAGAGATTTATTGTTCATGGACATGAAATAAATAAGATGAAGAAAAGAAATTATGATTTGATAACTTTTAATCAGGTACTTGAGCATATTGAAGACCCTAGAAAATTTCTTAAGTCTGTTAACCTCCTGCTAAAAAATGAAGGATATATTATATTTGCTGTCCCTTATTTATATGGGCTTATACCTAACGTATTGAGAAGTTATTGGTATGGGCTTGGATATGGGCAACATCTTAACTTCTTCTCAAAAGATAGCATTTCCAGATTATTCAATGATACTGGATTTGAATTAAAAGAGTTTAAAGTTTTAAGCGTGGATTACGCGCATCCTAATTTTCCTGCTCCTGTGAATGCATTAGCCCGTGCTATTATGTGGCTAACTATTAAATTGGGGGTGGGGGATAATCTCTTTGTTGTGGCTAGGAAAAAAGAGGTGAAAGCATGAGTATAGGTTCATTTCTTGCAGGAGCGTTTGAGAAAATACCAGAATGGCCTGTAAAGAATGACATAAGATATTTTCTGGCATTTAGTCCAATTGTTCCTGATTTTATTGCCGACTTATCCCCTGTAAAAGGTTATGAAATGAGATATCATTTAAAAAGGGGGGATTTTGTTGTTGATGCCGGAGCATATCCCGGAGATTATGCTGTTTTTGCGGCGAGGAAAGTTGGCAATGAAGGAAAAGTGATCGCTTTTGAGCCTGACCCTAAGAATAGAGAAGTTCTGAAAAAGATATTAAGATATGAGAAACTGAACAATGTTATTATAGTCCCAAAAGGTTTATGGAATGAAAATACAGAATTAAAAATAGAGAGTTCTGATGGTCTGCATTCTAAATTAGGGGTCTCAAAAAACACTTTGGAGATACCTGTTGTCAGACTTGATGATGAGCTAAAAAATCTTGGTATAAAAAAAGTAGATGTTTTAAAAATGGATATTGAAGGGGCAGAAATAGAAGCCCTGGAAGGATGTGTAGATACACTTAGGAAAAATAAGGTTAACGTAATTATAGCATCATATCATATTGTTAAAGGAAAAAGAACTTCATATTATGTAGAAGATTTTCTTAAGAAACTCGGATACTCTGCAATGAGCGCTTTTCCAAAGCACTTAACCACTTATGGATGGAAAAGCTAATTACTAGACCGATTTTTAACTCTGGGATGTTGATTTCTTTTCATCAAGAATCTTATGTGAAGTTCTTGAATATGTTTCTATAAATGAGACGATGTAAACCATTGTTGTAAGCCAGACAAGAGGCGCATGAATGAGCCATGCACTCTTTCTGCTCTTCATCCACATTTTAATAGATATTAATAATGCCGGCAAGAATATGAGGCTTTTTATGACTTCACGGAAGAACCTTATTCTCCCAAACTTTCCGAATAATCCTCCTGACCATTTAAACACTCTATCGTCTTGGGAATGTGAAAAATAATATTTTCCCCATTTATACTTCTTCTTTATAAAATCTGCAAGCCCTGTTGTGATGAGATGATGAAGATGCGCGTCTTTTGGTATTGCAAGATTGGCCATCCCTTTTTTTGCCAAAGTATATATAACATCAACGTCTCTAGTATATCCGCCTATGCTCTTCAGAGTTGACTTCCTAAATGTGAGGTAATATCCCCCACAAATATAGAAGTTTTCAGGAGTTATTTTGTAAGTATAGTAATTTCCATTATCTTTGAGAGGTATATTCCCTAAAGATATTTGCGGGTCAAGAGAGGCATATATAGCAAAGGGGTCTGTGCCCACCAGACTTAAATATTGATTTACTAAAGAATCTGACTTAACTACTGCCATGCGTGCGATAACAAAATTTACTGATTTATCATTCATCAGAGGAAATACCATCTTCTTAATCCAGTCTTTTTCCACAAGTTTATTATCAGAGTCTATTGTGATTATTATGTCTCCCTTTGCTTTTGAACAACCTAATGATTTTGGCATACCCTTCCCTTCCATATAACCTCTTATTTTGGTAAGAATGACTTTTGCTCCAAGCTCGCGCGCTACTTCTATTGTGCCATCTGTTGAATAGCTATCAACGATTATAATTTCAACAAGGTTCTGCGGATAATCCTGCTCCCTTATGCTTGTAAGGCATCTTCTGGTATATTCCCGACAGTTAAGAGTACAGATAACTATGCTGACTTTGGGCAGTTTCATATTAATATTAATTTGTAGATTTCAATTTAAAGATGTTGCGGAATAAGCCGTAAATAAGCCCGAGTCCATAGCTTATATGTATGGCAAAAAATATGCCGGGCAATATAGGAAAAGCAAAAACCTCTTTGTTCATTATACTTTCATACAAGGCCATTAAAATTGATAGAGAGAAATAAAATATTAATGGCATTGCAAACAAGAGCGATAATGATATAATGAACGGAAGAATAAGAAGGTAAATTATAAACAAACTTGGAATAAGAAAAAACGGCTTGTAAATAGTGTGTTTTAGAACATGGAGATTTGTTCTGGCTCGCCCATAATCAAATATTTGCTGAACCAAACCATTAAAAGTTGCTCTGCGCCTATGATAGATTACTATATCTGGAGAATAAGCTACTTTAAAGCTATTTTCACGCGCTTCGTTAATGAAATTAACGTCATCGGCAGGATATATTTCTCTGTCAAAACTTAACTTGTAAAAGACTTTCTTTTTACTGATAAAATTAGCTCCGCTAATATAATTTGAATCCGCGCTTAAATTTTCAGGAACCTTTTTATAACGTTTATTTATTCCAAAAGCCCCAAAGGAACTTCCGAGTGCATATCCGCTTATCTGGGCAAACAAGCCCTCACCTGGAGGATTTAACTGTGGACCTCCAACAATATCAACTTCTGGATGAGCAGATAAAAAAGCATCAAGTTTGTTAAGATAGTCTGGCTCTATAATTCCGTCGTCGTCTAAAAATACAATTATGTCTCCATTTGCCCTTTTTACCCCTTCGTTTCTGTTGTCTGGAACATTTAATCCTTTTATGATTATCACTTCGTACCGGCTTTTGGGATATTTTAATCTCCTGATAGATGAGCGTATTTCTGCATCACGCCAGGGGGCAAGTGCAATCACAATGGAAAATTTAGGTTTTTTCATCTGAATATTTTAGTTATTTTATCATACACTCTTACAAAACCTGAAAAAGGCGAATAAAGGAGCCGTAAACGTATAATGGCAAGAGCCATAAGGGGACCTGATTTCATGAAATTTATTGTGGAGTATTGGCGGTCGCTCCATATTGTTGGAACCTCAGCAATGTCATATCCTTTTTTTCGCAAATGAAACAACATATCTACATCAAAAGCCCAATGTGACATGGTAAAGCTTGGCAGGACATCCTGAAGCGCTTTGCTCTTGAATAATTTAGCGCCACATTGTGTGTCTCGGTAAGGGATAAAAAACAGTGTACGAATGAGCAGATTATACATACGAGAAACAAAGTACCTTTGTAATGTGGGGCGCGGCTCCATGAGGGCGCCCGGAATATACCTGCTGGCTATAACTCCGTCAAATCCGTTTATTCTCTTTACTAAATCATAAAAAGCTTCTGGTGATGTGGCGCTGTCTGCATCAACAAAGCCAATTAAATCAGATTTTAAATTGTTTAATGAATACTTAAAACCCTCTATCACTGCATATCCCTTGCCGCCAGACTTTAAATCAAGATAAATGATATGCTTGTTTTTGCCTGCAAATTTCTTTACAATTCCCAATGTATTGTCTTTTGTCGCGTTTAAGACAATTAATAGAATATATTGGATTTTATTGTTTTTTTCCAATTTATCAAAAAACTCCGTGTATAACTCAAGAGTCTTTTGTATTCTCCTTTCTTCATTGTGGGCTGGAACTATTATTGAGAGCTTCATTTTCTCAATAGTACGAGAGAGCCTATTAAAAAGATTATTGCTGTTAAGACGAATGCTTTAGAGAACTGAATTATGTCAGATGAGAAGTACCATAAAATGCCCACCTCCAGAATTATGAATGACAAAAATGCCCAGTATCCTCTTGTTTTGCCCTTAGATAGCTTATATAGAAGGATAAGATTAGAAAAGGAATGAATAGCCATAGCCAAGGTCACATATATCAAAATCTGCGCTGACTGCTGGATGTACTCTCCCTTAAACAAATATATGATAAATTCTGGAAGAGAATAGACTATCAGAAGTCCTACCAGAGAGATTAGAGCAAGTATTCCAAGTGCATTCCATAAAACATTTGACGATGAGGTGTGTTTTTCCTTATTTTGCGCAGAAAGCGGAAACATTGCTTTGCTTACAGGAAGTGTACCCCAGAACATAGTTTTTGCCAGAATAGAAGCAATGGCATAAAAACCTGCTGTTTCTGCATCAAAAACAATCTTAGCTATTATTACATCAAGACTATAAAAGATAATAATTACAAGGGTAATAAGAAAGACTGGAGCAGTATAGCTATATATATTTGGGGTAGCAAGAGATTCTTCCTTAGACTTCTTAATCTCCCTTAATGGTATAAATGAGCAGAAAAAGGCAGTGAATACTGCTGCAATTACTCCTATTAAAGCACCGTAGACCTTCATTTCAGGAAAGAAAGATGCAAGAAGAAGTACCGATACAATTGCAACTACCAATCTTGTTACTGCCTCTATAATCAGATTGCCCCCAAGAGCCGAGAATCTGCGCTGTCCCTGCATTATTCCGCGTGTTACTGGAATAAGAAATGAAGTAAATATTACCAAACCGTTGAGGGCAAGCAAAGGATAAGGTATTTTTAGAAGAATTGAGAGAGGCCATGAAACAATTAGGTAAATTATGAAGAGCCAGAGAGCGACTATTCCTGATTTTCTCAATGAGCGATTCATTAGATTTTTCAGCCTTCCCAGAGAGCTCTCTTGTGAAGAATATTTAGCCACAACTGTCTGAATAGACTCTGTGAATACTGCAAGAACATATATTATTGAAAAAAGAGCAGCCAACACACCGTATTCCACAACTGTAAGAAACCGCGCCATTGAAAACTGATAGATGAAATTAAGGAAATTGTAAAGATTGAAAGTTATAAGAAGAACGATACTTCCCCCAAGAAGATCCCTATTTATCCTCATGATAAGAATATTCCCTCTCTAAAAATAATAAATGCTATAATTATGATAAGTACTTGAAGGAAATTTATGGCTAGAACTACATCTTTTTCATAAATTTTAGATTTTATCTTCGAGAGAATGAATATTGCTGCGTGCTCAAGTCCGTAAATTTTCTGATATGGAGCTTTTAGAGAGCCGTCTTTTTGAGGGATAGCAAATGATTCCTTGTGAAGCCTGCCCCGTATTTTCAAGAGTATTTCTAATATATTTGGAAGGAAAATAAAGATAGCAAATCTTTCCAGGTTGCCAAGAACTGCTGCTGTGGCTATAAGCGCCCCGAGAGCATATGTCAATGTATCTCCTGGAAAAACTCTTGCAGGATAAGAGTTGAATATGAGAAAAGCTAAAAGAGCGGCAATCATACATGCCAAAGCCACTGCAAGCCAAGTGCTTCCTGTAAAATAAGAGACAATTGCCAGAGCGCCAAGAATAAGAATTCCCTGTCGAGCTTCTAAGCCATTGTAACCTGCAAGGAAATTAAAAGTTGTAGATGCTCCAACAACTCCAAGAGGAATAATTATTAAAGAATATAAAAGTCCTATATTAAAGGTTCCAAGCAATGGAAGAGTTATTTTTGATGAGCCGGCATCTATAACCATAAGAGGTATTGCTGCAAATAGAACTAAAAATAATCTTACTCTCTTGCTAAGCCCTATTTTCCATCCGAGTAAATCGTCTATTAGACCTATAAACGATACTATAAGAATTACGCTAATCAATACAAATAATTCAACTGTTCCGGTAAATTGTCTGAAATAAAAAGTCTTAAGTGCTATGTAAGAGAGAACACCTATTATAAACCCTGCAACAACAACTACTCCGCCGGCTTCGGCCACCATTATCTTATATGGCTTATTCATGTCCTTTCCCTCAAGGCCCGCATGATGCGCTCTTTTAATCCAACGCGGGAGCAAAAGCAATGCAATTAGAAAGCTTGCTAAGAGCGGAATAATAAGAATAATTTGCAATGTCATGCTTTTAAAAGATCTGGATTTGGATAATCTTTCTGCAAGTAAACTGGGTTTACTGTTAATCCAGAGGGATATTTTATTTCCCAAATGCGAAGAGGCCCTCTAAATCCTCCATAATAAACAAAGTCCTGTGTTGAAGAAAGCGCTCCGCTCTCCTTTAGCTTCTCAACTATATAATCATCCTGGCTATGTGCAAGAGTAAAGTATTGGTTCTTCTCTTCAAACAGATAAAGACGTGCAAGCTGTGATTGAACAGTCTTGTTGCTCAAATACATTCCTACACCGTCTTGCTGTAATTTCCCTGTTTGTGAGTCTAACTCCGGCATTAGAAGGAATCCTGCTTCCAATCCTGTTTTAAAGTCGAGCAATTCAGAACCAGTATGAAGATAACGCAGAGGAAGCATATATTGCTGTGTTGTTGTACTTCTCTGATAAATGAAAACTCCCTGTGGCTGGCTAACTATCTCTCCTGAAGAATCTTTCTCTACACGAACTGCCACAATAGCGGCTTTACCTTCTGGAAGTTCTATTGTCCCGTTAGGGGTGGTATAAATGATATCCTGGTCAAGAGGGAATCCTCCAGCATATAGAATTACTGTTGTGTTCTTTGTCTCTTCTACGCGCTGGCGTCCAAAGAAAGTAAACCCGCTGCGCCGGTCATATTTCTCATTTGAGCCGATACTTGAAAAGGCGCCGTATTTTCCTATGTCGGAAGAATCAATAAGAAGATGAGTAGCTTTATGCGCATAAAGGAAGTCAAGAGCTTCTCCATGACTCCTTCCTGTAAGAGCGTGGCGCCCCATGAGATAGTCCCAGTAAGGTATGGCATTTCCTCCGTCGAGAATTGTTGCTCTCTTGCCCATGCTCTGCACCCAATATCCATAATCCCACCAATGAGCGAATACCGAATCTGTTGGTGTATTTGTGCGAACCCAGTTCATTGAGTTTTGCCATTGCTGTGTATAAATTGAAGGAGCATATTCCTTTGCAATTGCATTTGAACTTACAAGAAATGAATTGCCGGAGACTATGAGGGCGACAGTTACTATAATGGCGGCAATCCATATAGCTCCCTTTTTGCCTGCGTCGTCTTTAAGCGACCTGCTCTGCCAAGCAGAGCCAAGCAATGCAATCAAGAGATAAGAGACTAGAATTGCAGTTGGTATGGCAAGCACCATTATAAGCCTCACTGCTCCCCTTGCAGATATTATGCTCAAGAAAAACAAGGAGAATAAGACTATCATTCCTGCATCCAGCTTTGACAAAAGCGAGAACTCTCCCCTGTTCCATATTTTATTATAATATATCCCTATTGCACATATTAATACTATAAATCCTGCTCCATAAAGCAAAAGACTCTGTAAGTTTGTTCCGTTCAATATACTGTTTGGAGAATATCTGCTGAAAATAAGGGCAATTAAAAAGAAGAGATATGATGCGGTAAGTATCAATCTCTCGCGCTGTTTAAATATAGAAACTAAGTTATAGAAAAGATACACTGAACCTATAAAGAACATCCAGAAGAAGAGAGGTATTCCTTTAAAATATGGCCCGAAATTAGAAGACCATTCCGTATAATATGGCTGCTGGTTCTCTGCTACTGTTAAGCCAAGACGGTCAACAATTGGAGTAACTAAATCATTTGCAATGTCTCTGAATTTTTCAATAAAGAAAGCGGGATGCACGAACAATGATATAAGGAAAAATAATCCTATGACTAATATAAATGATAAAAGCGGGCGAGGTATTTTTCTTAGACGCTCATGTTCGATATACTTGCTTAGAGCGGTCTTTTCAATCAATAAATGAATTAACATAATGCCTAAAGTCAAGAATGCAATTCCTGTAGTTGCAGAAGTTACAAATGACCTTAATGAATACCTGACTGTGAAAGGAAGTATTGTAACCAGAGAAGAGATAAGCCATATAGTGTAGGATATCATGCGCTGATTATTCATCTGCCCTATGAGAAACAGGACTAAAGTAGTGATTCCAATTGTGATAAACAAGTATGTGTATCCTCCCCATATAAGAGCCATTAAACCTGTTGATATTCCAGCACCTAATGCTGAAAGATATCTCCCAGTATTTTTATGCGACTTCATAGAGAAGAGATAAAAATACAATGATAGAAACATAAATAGGAATGCTACTGATTCCTTTTCAGGAATTCCCGCTATTGTTCTTGGGAGAAGAGAAGGCACAACTATTAAAAAGAAAGATGAAACTAATGCAATTAATGTTGCTTTTGTTTCCCCTACGCTGTCCCTGAACATTATCTTCACCATTGCAAAGAAAGCTATCACGGTCAATGCAAAGAAGAACACTGGATATATTACTGCAGAATGCTCGACGGAAGTTGAACCAAACACTGAAGCTATCTTATGAAACCAAGCCATAAGATACGGGTGAAATAGAAGTTCTTCCTTTACATTAAAGCCAAGAGGGACATATCTCATTGCGTCTATTGCAGATAAAGCGCCATTTTCCACAATTTCCTTAGACCATCTTAAGAATAGAAATGGGTCAAGGTCTGGTCCAAGAGTCCATTCTCCTGTTGTTATGTCGCGCAATCCCGGAAGATTTCTAGTCCTTATTTTAACGGAGAGCCAAACTAGGAGTGCGAGAACTATGTATCCAAACCATAAAATCTTATTCTTAAATAAGGAAAGCACCTTTTGTTTTCTCTCATTTAACAGCATATCCTCTTTTGAAGATGCAGATTCTATCATTATTAAAATGACTGAATTAAGCTATATAAAGCTTTCATAGTTGTTATAGGAAATCACTTTAATATAGATACCTATGAGAATTCTGGGCAAAAAAAGCTATATTAAAATGTAGTAAGACATAATGAAAGTGGCTAAGACTTCAAATCTTACGATTTGAACTGATTAGGAATTGAAAAGGATACCCTGAAAGAGCAACAACTGCCGACACTAGCAAACTCGAAGTCAATGACACCCAACCTGTCGCGAAAGTCGAGGCCGTATAACATAGGAACTCTTGTAACAATTTCTCCACTTTGCCGTCTTTAAGCCAGTAAATTGTCTTTGCGTGTTCCTGGGCGAGATGTGGATCGTGAGTTACCATAATGATTGTTTTGCCTTTTTTGTTTAGGTCCTCAAGAAAATTAAGAACTTTTTCTCCGGTTTTTGTGTCTAAATTGCCTGTTAGCTCGTCTGCAAGAATTACGTCTGGGTCATTAGACAACGCTCTCGCAATTGCAACTCTTTGCTGCTGTCCTCCTGAAAGCTGGTTGGGATAATGTTCTC
>JAGVXD010000012.1 GCA_018303945.1 Candidatus Pacearchaeota archaeon | reverse complement strand
TCTCATTAAAGAGAGAAATTTAAGAAAAAAATATGAGATAACATATTCTAAAAACATTGCTCGTGCGGTCGGACAGCTTCTTGCTAAAGGAGAGATAGTTGCACGATGTTCAGGAAGGAGTGAGTGGGGTGCTAGAGCTTTAGGGAATCGCTCCATTCTTGCAAACCCCTCACATCCAGATACAATTAGGGTTCTTAATGAAATGATTAAGGACAGGGATTTTTGGATGCCCTTTACTCCTAGTGTCATGGCGGAAGAGCAGAAAAAATATTTCTTAAACCCAAAAGAAATACCCTGCCCATACATGGTAATTACATTTAATGGAACTGAAAGTGCTAAAAAAGACATGCCTGCAGCAATGCATCCATATGATCATACAGTGCGTCCGCAGGCAGTTTATAAAGAATGGAACCCGGAGTATTATGCAATACTTTCAGAGTTCAGAAAGATAACAGGCGTAGGTGCGCTCTTAAATACCTCATTTAATTTGCATGGCGAACCCAATGTTCTTACTCCTGAAGATGCTTTTCATACTCTGGAAAACTCTGCCTTAAAATACCTCGCATTGGGTAATTATCTTTTCAGAAAGAAATCATCCAGATAGTCCTCAAAATGTATCTTTTTTCCAAAACTTACCCATTCCATATTACTCATCTCGATAAATGCTTGGCCTCCAACAGGAATAAAATTACCATAAAGCTCTATATTCCTAATCGCTTCTTCACGAGTAATTTTTCTCATATGTTCTCTATTCATATATTCACATTCTTTTTTAATAAAATGCCTTATTGCATAAATATGCAATGCACCTTCTGCTCTAAAAAATGGGACAATGCCTTTTGTAGAGAGAGTCTCTGCAAACTTTCCAGAGAGATTAAGACCGTTAGAGATTTCTTTAAATACAGAATCTGTAATGACTTGAATATATTCTCTTTGCTCTGGCTCGTCCACTTTAAGCGCAAGCGGGCAAACCTCTTCTCTCATAATATCAGCATAATGGTTGGATGCCTGTTTAAGAATCTCCCTCCTCTCGCTAAGACCTTTTTCCATCATCTCTTCAGACCCGGCCAAAGACAATATTTCATGCAGATTATTAAATCTCAACCGAGTAGGAGGCATCAAATTCTCCTCCTTGCCTCTAAAAAAAGAAGATAACTGACTCAAATGCTCTCCAAAAATAAGCTCGCGCAGTTTACATACTTCAGGTGATGGGCATCCAGAGTATAAAATAGGATTTAATCCATAAGCAAGAACTCGCGCATAATGTACTGGAAAAGGAGCACTATTAAGAATTTCTTTACTATTTCTCATATAATGTTTACACTAATGTAATTTATAAATATAATTGCACTATTACATATCTTTATAAAATATGCAAATATTCATTTTTTATGGATAAAAAAATTCTATTCTATAGTTTCTCTGATAAACTACACACCATAGCTCAAGAGATGATTAAGCATCCGCCAGATGGATATTCATACGTTATGCCTGCCGACAGGTCAAATCAGCACCGTGTTGAAAGTCTGAAAAAGAATAAATTAATTAGGGCTATTTACAAGAATATTCTTTACCCATTTATGAATCCTCTTTCTTTTTATGAAAAAGACTTAAAAGTTGCTTCAGACATAGACCTTGTTTATGTATCTGATTTTTTAATTAACAAAAAAGTTCCATGGGTATGCGACTGCGAAGTGGCTCTCTCTCTTTCAGGGCACAATGATTATCTTCTTAATAAAAATCGCAGAAAAATAGAGGATGTGCTTGCTTCTTCTTATTGCAGGAAAATAATGCCATTCACTAATTTTGGAAAGAAGACAATAGAGAGAGAATTTGACACATCCCGTTTTCAGCATAAAATTGAGGTAGTTCATTTTGCTGCGGATGTGCCTATTATAAGAAGAAAAAAACATGACAGATATATTAACATAATATTTGTAGGCACTGCAAATCAGAGCGACCCGGTAATTTTTAATATGAAGGGGGGAAGAGAGGCAATATCTGCTTTCAGAATTATATCCAAGAAATATCCAAATGTTCGCATGAAAATAATATCAAATATCCCGCAAGGGATAGACACAAAAATAGAGAGACTTGAAGTAATTTCCCTCATGCCCCGCAAAGAGTTATTTAAGATATATGCTGAGAGCGATATTCTTCTTGCCCCGACTTATCTTAATCTTGGGATGTCTTTTGTCGAAGCAATGGGATGCTCTCTCCCCATAATAACTACAGATATGTTCGGGCTTCCAGAGGCAGTGAAAGATAATGGATTTGTAATTCATCTCCCAGTTAAGGGGAAATACGAATACCAATCTACTCCTTTGTCAGAATTTCCTTCTTTTACCGATTTCATATACAAAAATAATTCAAAGTCAATAATTACTGGTATTGTAGAGGCAGTTTCACTGGTTGCAGAACACCCCTATCTTATCACAAAGATGAGTTCTGCTTCACGTGAAAGATACGAGAAAGAATTTTCAGTAGAATATAAGAATGCAAAACTGAAGAGAATATTTGACGAAGCGACTCTTCAAAGAAAGGAAACAGCAGTATATTAAATTCTTTTTCTATACAATAATCTTTAAAAGCCGCAACTATCAGCTAATATTATGACTCATACAAATTATCTAAATGGGAAGGTGGATCGCTCTACTGCTGAAACATTCATTTCTAACAAAGTAATTTTAATAACTGGCGGTTCAGGTGCCTTAGGCAATGCACTCATAGGCAGGCTTCTGGCACTTAATCCAAGAGAAATAAGGATACTAAGTCGGGATGAGAAACTGCAGGATTTAACCAGAGAAAGATACCCGGATGCGCGCTGCAAGTATTTATTGGGAGATGTTCGCGATTATTTCTCAATTCGCAATGCAGTTGTAGGTGTAGATATAGTTATCCATGCTGCGGCTTTCAAATACCTAGACCTTGCGGAAAACCAGGTAATGGAATGCATAAAAACTAACATTGATGGCTCTATGAATGTAATAAATGCTGTGAAGGATGAAAAAAATGTAGGGATATGTCTGGGTATTTCTACAGATAAAGCCGCTTCCCCCATTAATGTATACGGTATGTCAAAAGCATTAATGGAAAAGCTATTCTGCGAAGCTGAACGCACAAAATACAGCACATTAAATACAAAATTCCTTACTGTAAGATATGGCAACGTCCTAATGACTACTGGTTCAGTTGTTCCTCACTGGAAAAAAGCATATGAAAAAGGAGAGCCAATCAAAGTCACAGACCCAACAATGACGCGTTTCATGTTTACTCTTGATGACTCCATAGACTTGATATTATATGCTTTAATCTATGGTTTAGGCGGAGATGTTATATCAGTCAAGATGCCAGCAGTTTTACTTGGCAATATTGCGGAAATCATGAGCAAAAGCAAGGTGCCGGTGGAGATAATTGGAAGACGCCCCGGAGAAAAAACACACGAGTGTCTTATTGCAGATTTTGAATGCAAAGACACTATAGATGTAGGGCATAATTTCGTAATAAGACCTCACAGCAATATGGGAATTACATCACCTCTTGGAGTTAAAGAGCCATTCCATTCATCTAATGCAAGAATGCTTAACCGTGAAGAAATTACAGAGTTATTGCAGAAAGTAGGGGCATTTTGAAATGTCAGAAAAATCAAAATATCTTACAATTGCATTCTTAGAATCTGCCCCTGTAGCATATACTTACAAGCTCGCAAAATGCCTTAAAAATAGAGGGTATAAGACAATTCTCTTTTCTTTTCTTAAATCAAAAAGCGATATCTATGATTCTGCATATGATAAAATCATTAATCTTAACATAGATTCATTTTCAGTCAGCGCATCCAATGGAAAAAGCATAATCAAGAAAACTCCCAGAATAATATCTAAATTTTATCAACTTCTAAGTCATAATCCAGATATAATAATTGGAGTTGCCTCTCCTAAGCCGCTTTGGCTCCCAGCCCTCTGCTGTCGTATTACTCATCTGCTTTCATCGCGCACACCATTCATATTTTTTCCATACGATGTCAATGCTTTGAGATATAAGGAGAAACGTTTCTTCAAGAAAGCAGGCATCCCAGATCTCGAATTAAACTCGGAGAGATATCTTTTCACTCATTCAGACGGCGTATTTTTTAAGGGCGATGAGTATAAGGCAGTTAAGAATTTATTTCCAATAAAAGTACCGGTTGGTAGAATGTTTCCTTATATAATGGATGAGTACATACAGCCTTTTTCGTCATACAAGTTATCAAAAAAAGACAACGAACTCCATATAGTTTACATAGGATTTATGGTTCTTTCATTAGAAGGTAATAATTCACTGGGATTTATTTCTGGATATGATGTGATAAATAAATTCGCAAAAAATAAGATACATCTTCATATATATAGCGGACAGTATGAAAAATGGGCTTCAGACAATGAGTTTGATAAGGTAGAAAACAAGAAATATATTCACATACACAAGCCCATTAACCATCATGATATAATAAAAGAAATATCAAAATATGACTTTGGACTTTGCATGTCCCAATTTGATTATTCTATAATAAATAAAGAATTTGCCGCTCTTGGTCCGGGAAACAAAACGGCAAACTATTTTGAAGCAGGCATTCCATGTCTATTCGGTCCATGTTTATTTTCACGTGACCATGAATGCACCAGAGCAGAACTGCGTAAGTATGATCTTGATTTGGCATTCAGTGATAAAGAATTTAGCAAATTGAAGAAAAAATTAAAATCGTACAATTATTCAAAATTGCTTGATAAAGTAGCTATTGCCAGGAGAGAATTCACAATGGAAAATAATATGCCTTCATTTGAATTGTTCTTGCAAGATGTAATATCGAAGAAACTAAACAGCAGAACAACTCCACAAATCAGATTATCAAAATGAAACGTTTATCAGATGCAGCATCTCGTCTTGAAGGACAGCCAATGTTCCAAATTTTAGCACGGGCAAAAGAGCTTGAGCGTTCTGGAAAAGAAGTTTTGCACTTTGAATTGGGAGACCCTGACTTTAACACACCAAGTCATATAGTCGAAGGAGCCTACAATGCTCTTAAAAATGGCGAAACTCATTATGCTCCTTCAAACGGAATTTTAGAGTTGCGTTTAGCCGCCGCAGAAGTGACTCAGCGTTCTCGCGGCTTTAAACCAGAGCTTGACCAGATTCTTGTTACACCGGGCGCAAATGTTCAGATATATTATGCGGTGGCATGCACAGCAAATCCTGGAGATGAAGTAATAGTTCCTGACCCCGGGTTTGTCTCATATTTTTCAATTTTAAAGTTATTAAACATTGGAATAAATCGCGTCCCACTTCACGAAGAGAATGGATTTCGCATAGACCCTTCAGAAGTAGAAAAAAGAATAACGGGCAAGACGCGCATGATAATAATGAATAGTCCAAGTAATCCTACTGGCGCAGTAATGACTGAACAGGAAGTAAAGGAGATGTACGAAATAGCTAAGAGGCATGATTTGTTTTTGTTAAGCGATGAGATTTATGCAAGAATGATTTTCAAGGACGCAAATACCAATCACTATTCTCCAAGCAGGTATGACTCTTGCAGAGAACGCACTATTGTAGTTAATGGTTTCTCAAAATCTTACGCTATGACTGGATGGAGACTTGGCGTGGTGACTGGCCCATCTGATGTTATCAGCAAAATGGGATTAATGCTTGAGACAACAACTTCTTGTGTCTCGCCATTTATTCAGCGCGCAGGCATAAATGCCTTGAGAAATAGTCAGAGCACAATTGATAGCATGATTTCCGAGTATCGCGATAGGAGAGATATTTTAGTTAGAGGACTTAATACTCTTCCAGGAGTAAAATGTAATAATCCTGGAGGTGCATTTTATGCATTTCCAAGCGTAACTGGAACAGGAATGTCAAGCAACGAATTTTGCGAAGTCATGCTGAACGAAGCAGGAGTATCTTTGGCTCCAGGACCTATATTTGGCGACAACGGGGAAGGTTATGTCAGGATGTGTTACGCAAACTCCAAGGAAAACATACAAAAAGCCATTGGCAAAATGAGAGATTTACTGGAAAATAATCATAAATATACATTAGGCGATTAACTAAATTCCGCACTAAACTGTTTAATTACACTAATATCAAATAATATTTTTTTGTCTGAAAACTGCCTAATCACTTGTAAATATTAATTTTGCAAATTTTCTTTACTATAATTAAATTTATATAGTGTTATCTTTTTCAAGCGAAGTGAAAGCATCAGACTACATTGCGCAATTTTTAGTTGAGCAGGGAGTGAAACATACTTTCGGGATAACTGGAGGATGCATAGTTCACACATTGGATTCTCTGGCAAAAAGAGACGATATAAAGCATATTCCTGTTAAACATGAGCAAGCAGCGGCCATGGCTGCAGATGCATATTCAAGAGTTACTAATAATATAGGTGTCGCTCTTACAACTAGCGGGCCGGGAGCGACTAATCTTTTAACCGGAACTTGCTGTTCTTATTATGATTCGATCCCCATCATAAGCATCACGGGACAAGTCCCAACAGGTCAGCTCAAGCGCGACAGCAAGTCCAGGCAGATAGGATTTCAGGAAACAGATGTAGCAAATATTTTTAAGTTCGTCACTAAATACTCTTCTCTTGTTGACACTCCAGATACTCTGCGGTATGAACTTGAAAAAGCAGCATATTTAGCTCGTTCAGGTCGTCCAGGCCCAGTTTTAATAGATATTTGTGACGATATTCAACGCGCGGATATAAATCCCGAAAATCTAAAATCATTTACTCCACCAGCAGAGGAAGTTTCATCACAAGACCTTGAGGCAAGAATTCAGCAATCACTTGACTTAATTAAAAATTCTAAACGTCCAGTGGTTATTCTAGGTGGAGGAATACGCGCAGGCGGTGCGATTGAAAAAGCAAAATACTTTGTAAATAAACTTGGTTTTCCTGTCGCTCCAACTTGGGGAGCAATGGATTATATTCCTTACGATCACCCACTTATGGTTGGGAGTTTTGGGGTTAGTTCTGAAAGAGCAGGAAACTTCGTAGTCCAGAACTCTGATTTGGTGATTGCCCTTGGAACTAGATTAGATACTCATGAAATAGGGCCAAACGCAAAAACTTTTGCACGTGGAGCAAAGAAAATAGTTCTGGATATAGATGAGTCAGAGCTTGATAAATATAAAAAGCTCGGGCTTGAAGTAGATGTTCCAATATGTGAAGACATAAACAGATTCTTTGACAAAATAAATCCCCAGCTTAAAGATTTTGAAAAAATTGACTTAAGAGAATGGTTCAATTATGTTGAAAGAGTGAAAACAAAATATCCAATATGCCTTCCAGAATATGCCGACCAGACTGAAAATGTTAATCCTTATGTATTCATGAGAGAACTCTCGCGTCAATCAGGGAATGACGATGTAATTCTATCTGATTGCGGAGGGAATTTAATATGGACAATGCAGGGACTGCACTTGAGAGGAAATCAGAGACTTATATCTGCATTTAACCATTCTCCTATGGGGTATTCTTTCCCAGCAAGCATTGGCGCTGCTTTCGGTACTAAAAACCCAATTACATGCATAACTGGTGATGGAGGATTTGAAATGAATATACAGGAACTTGCAACTATTCAATATAATAAACTTCCAGTCAGGATATTCGTAATGAACAATCACGGGCATGGAATTATCAAGCAAACTCTTCGTACTTGGCTCAAGGGGAACTATACAGGTGTTGATTCAAAAACTGGATTAGCCGATGTAGATTTTGAAGCTGTTGCCAATGCTTATAAAATACCTTCTTTAAGAATATCTAATCACAGTGAGCTTTCAGGAAAAATTGAAGAAACACTCAATCATACTGGGCCAGTACTATGTAATGTTCAGATTGCACCAGAGCAAGAGATGCTTCCTAAACTTGTGTTTGGAAGACCTATAGAAGATTCAGCACCGCTATTGTCTCGCCAAGAGTTCAATGACAATATGCTAGTGCCACCAATTGAAAAACCATGAGAAGAGTTTCTTTAATATTTATTAGGAATAAAGAGCGTTTTCTCTGCTACTTGCGGGATAATAAGCAGACTATACCTCATCCAAATTACTGGGCATTTATTGGAGGTGGAAATGAGAAGGGAGAAACACCTCTTCAAGCATTAAAAAGGGAGATAAGCGAAGAGCTAAAAAGCAGAAGAAAAGGAGAAATTGTCACAGATATCCGTTATCTGGATGTTATTAAGGTAAGAAAAAATCCAGAAGTATACGATCATGATATATATACATACAAAGGCAGAACAAATCACCGTCTGGAAGAATTGACATTGACAGAAGGGCAAAGACTCGGTTATTTTACTTTTGATGAAATCATGAATGAAAAATTTCCTGAATTCCTTAAGATTTATATAAAGAAAAACTTATCAAGATTAGACTGATTATAGTAAACAACTTTAATTTTCGTAAAAGTTTTGTTGTTTGCTAGATAGGAAATCACTCGGAAAATTCCAATTATTAAAGTGATTTCCTATAATCGCCATTATATAGAAATGCTTAAATATTCTTTTTATTCCATAATTGTATGAAAATATATTATATTATCTCTGTATTTATGATTGTAATAGGATTATCAATTCTAGTAACGGGCTCGATGTTGATCCCTGTAAATGATAATGCAAAAGAAAATGCAAAAGCCCCTGAAAATTCTCCAGTGATAGACAATGATTGGGGACTTGAGAGAGTTGATTTTATTCACTATGTTAAACCTGAAAATGCGGGAAATTCAAGAAAAACATCAACATGCTACAAGTTAATGGGAGTAAAATGGAAAAGTCTGCCTGTAAATTATTCAATAAATCCAGTCAATCCTCAAGGTTTAAGCGAGAATTTCATAACTTCAACAATCTTTACATCAGCAGAAATATGGGATTCTTCAACTTCAAGTGAATTGTTTGACAATGATTATGCAATAGACTACTCTGCAACATATGGAGTACAAGATTTTAAAAATTCAATTGATTTTGCAGATTATCCTAATGATGGAGTTATAGCAGTAACAAGTGTTTGGTATACTCGAGTAGGTAAACAGATAGTTGAATTTGATCAAAGGTACAATACAAGATTTGCGTGGGGGGATGCCACAATTGATTCCAGCAAGATGGATTTAGAGAATATAGCTGTTCATGAGCTGGGGCATGCTGTAGGTTTGGCTGATATTTATTCAACAAGTTGCCTAGATGTAACGATGTACGGTTATTCAACAGAAGGCGAAACAAGCAAAATAACTCTTGAGCAGCCAGATATAACTGGTTTGCAAACAATGTATGGGATTTAATATTTTTACCTCCCATATATTATTATTTACACGCAGAACCTGATAATTCGTTGAATTAAAACAATGCTAAAAACCGAGAAGGCAGAAGTTCAATTCTTCTACGGACCATGCTAAGATATATTTTTAAACCTAGGATAGAGCATTTTATTATGACATACCATAGCGCATTACCTAGATCTGGAAAAGTATTAGATATAACTCACGATGGAGAATGCGTGGAATATAATACTAATTGGGTTAAAGAAGAAATCAAAGGAGATCCTAATTTAAATCTTCCAAAACATGTCTCTGATACTTTAGAAAAAGGATGGTACTATACACTTTCAAGCAGATTTGACTTTTTCGATGCTAAGAAGTTCAAAGAGAGGCTAATTGTCGCTTCAGTAATTCCAAATGGAGAAGCATACGGCTCTAACTGTTTTGGAACCTCTCTTTATCTTGCAGGATTAACACCTTCAGATATTTTAATAGATGGAAAAACCGATGTTGGAAAAAGATGTCCTGGAATTGAAGATTACTTAGAGAGATTTAATAGAAAGGATTCTTTGGATGAAAATGCAATTATTGCTTATTACGATAATGGAAAAATCTGTCATTCCGTATATTGGGAAAAAGAAAGAAAAGAATTTTTTGATAGAACTGGAATTTGGAGACCTTTAAGAGGTTACAAATCTTTGCCAAAATCTGATAGTCTAAATGCTATGATTTTTGATGCATCAAAAAGCGTTGATTTTAGTGACTTATTTCCTCTTTCACTAAAAGATGCACATAATTGTATATTACATCAGGATTCTGGTTATTAAATTTTACTTGTATTTAACAAAAAGTGCTATCTAAAGAAATAACTTTAGAGCTAAATAATTAAACTAATTTAATTAAGAGACAATTAAATACATATAATTATGTTATTAATAAAAGTCTAGGAAATATATATTATTATTTACACCAATATGGCGATTCTTCTACCAGAAAATAATAATCTTTTAAAAACTCCGCCCCAGTATGCATATTTATTTAAACATAAATAATACTTAGAGAATATGCCAAAAATAATTGTAATTACTGGACCTCCGGGAGCGGGAAAAACAACAATATCTATGAAATTGGCGGAAAAAGCGCCAAAAGGAGTTGCGATATCAGCAGATAGAATACGGAAGATGGTTAAGGGAGGATATACGCTTCCATGGTTGAAGACACGGGAAGCAAAAGATCAGAGAAGATTAGTTACTAATAATATTTGTGACATTACGAAAAACAGTACGGATTTAGGGTTTGATGTTTTTATTGATGACGTTCTTCCTAAAAAAGATTTAATTGAAGATTATAAAAAATCTCTTGGAGAGGATATAGAATTATTTTTAATTTTGCCGTCAGAAGAGATGCTAATTAAAAGATTAAGGGAAAGAGAAGAAGAAGAGATCATGTTTGTTAGAACAAAAGAATTGCGTGAAGCATTCTTTCTTAATAAAGACAAAATTGATTGGACCATAATTGATAAATCTTTTTTGACTATAGAAGAAACGATTAATATAATTTCAAGCAAATAATCTTATTATCCCTCTTAGAAAAATCACTTCTTTGTTTAAGCATGCATTTCTATAAAGAATTTAAACTTCCCGAGGTTTATAATCTGTTCTTCCCGTGAGAATTAAATTTCTGGCAGAATTATACAATTCTTGCAATCTCCTACGCTCCTGACTTTCTTTCAGTTTCAGTAAATGAACATTATCTTCACTACTTAGCCTATTAATCTCATCAACCATCTTGTCAAGCTCACTTACTAAATCTCTGTTGCTATCACTTATAATCTCTTCGGTGCAGCCTATAGAATTAAGATATTCAGTATATCTCTGAACAGGCCTTTTTGTTAAAGTTCTTTCAGCAAGGTGTATCCATCTTCCGGGAAGACTTTCTTCATATATTTGTTCAACTCTTTTAAGATAGTGTTCTACACTGCCAAGAGCTATCAAATAGTCCCGATTTAATCCGGTTGCAGATAAAATTGGTTTAGTATCACTCATATTATAATCTTTAGAATAGACTATATAAAAATTTATATAGGGTGGAATAGGTATAATTGAAGTTTATTATGACAAATGATGTAATTGCTGAAATAACCAGAAATGAGCGCAGACGTAAAGGCGTAAATGAAAATAAGATACTACGCCAATTTGATGAGGTGCAGTCAATTCTTAGCTATCCTTTTAGTCCAAGAGAAGTCCTTCATGAAATAGAGACAGCAATGCCTTCAATAAGAGAAGAAGCAAGACGCATAGGAACGCCAAATGCCTTACAAGACATTATTCTAAGTAAGATGGATGAAATTGCTCCGCGTCCTCCAAATGCCCCCAATCCAAGAGGCAAGCTCCATTTAGACTCTACAAAAATAGAGCATTGGAAGCATCGTGAACGTCTTGAAGCTTGGCGCAGAGGCGAGCGCATAGCTCCAATAACAGTTGACATGGCTCTTACACAAAAGTGCAGTTTCAGCTGTGAATATTGCTACGCTGGTCTTCAGTTTAACAAAGCTTCACCTGAAGAATGGGCAACTTATCAAAACCTTCTAGATGATTTCACGACAATAGGTCACGCCTCCGGAGAGGGTGTTCGCGGCGTAAGTTTAGTGAGCGATGGAGAAAGTACAGAGAATCCATATTTTAGAGATTTTGTATTATATGGAAAATCAAAAGGGATTGACATGGCTGTTGGCACAAACGGGTTAAAGCTAAATCCAGACTTAGAGCTTATACGCGCATTTACCTACGCCCGCTTTAATATCTCTGCAGGCGAGAGAGAAGCTTATAAGCAGGTTATGGGTGTTAGCGACAAACAATGGGAAGGCGCTTTGGAGAGTATAAGAGAGAGCATACGCATAAAACGGGAAAATAATTTGGAGACAACAATTGGCTTGCAAATGGTTTTGCTTCCAGAGTATGCAGACCAAGTTATTCCTCTTGCTTTGCTTGGCAGAGACTTAAAAGCAGATTATACAGTAATTAAACATTGTAGCGACGACGAAAAAGGAAGTCTGGGAGTTGATTATAGCTGGTATAAAACCCCTCTTGCACTCACATTGCTAAAAACCGCAGAGGCACTTTCTATAGATGATTATTCCGTGCAGGCAAAGTGGACTAAGATGATGACTGGCAGAGACAGGCGTTATTCTAAATGTTTCGGCACCCCTTTAATGCTTCAGATGTCAGGCACTTGCATTGTCGCGCCATGCGGTTCTTTCTTTGGAAAAGACTATTCTAGGTATCATATAGGTAATTATTCAAGAGAGCGTTTCAAGGATATTTGGGCAAGCGATAAATACTGGGAAGTTATTGGGCATCTAGGTTCAGATAAGTTCAATCCGCAGAAAATGTGTGCAACTCTCTGCCTTCAAGATAAGGTAAATGAAGTCGTATATGGTTGGGTTGAAAACGGAGTTCCATTAAGAGATACAGATAGAGCCCATGTGCCGCAGCACATTAATTTTATTTAATAAAAATCCCAGCAAACCACAGGGTATTTTTAAGTGTCAAGGATTCAACAAAAATCCTTGAGCACCTCGAAGATTGTTCAAACAATCTTCTCAGCCTCAAACTATAAATCGTAGCGAGCTAGAGGGTATTGCACCCAGTTTGAGCAATAAAAAAATAAATAGGATTTAAGAATTTATTTATAAAAAGAAGTTACTCCTTCAATAACTTTTTCTATTTGTTTTGATGTTAATTCAGGATACACAGGAAGAGAGAGAATCTGGCTCGATTGTCTTTCTGCAACAGGAAATGCACCAGAGCGATATCCTAGATATTTTGCCGCCTGTTGCAGGTGAATTGGAATGGGATAATGAATCTTTGTTTCTATACCCATATTGGACAGATGCAGGCGCAAAGAATCGCGATTTTTAGCCTGAATTACAAACGTGTGATATGATGATTCCTCATAAGATTTTTCTTCAGGCGTATCTACAATGGGAGATAACTCTGAGCTGTAACGGAGAGCAATATCTCTTCTTTGCTTATTCCATATCTCTACATATTCTAATTGAGTGTTTAGAATAGCCGCATGTATTTCATCAAGTCTACTGTTATATCCAAAAAATTCCGATTCTTCCCTGTTCTTTAAACCATGATTTCGCAATTTAATTATTCTTTCATAAATTTCTTGGCTGTCAGTTGTAATAAATCCCCCATCTCCGGCAGTATGCAATGTTTTAAGAGGATGTGTACTGAAACATCCGACATCTCCCAGAGAACCTGTGCGTCTTCCACGATAGTTTGTGCGCTCATTTATTGCGTTTTCAATAAGCTCACTATTTATGTTATAATCCTCTCCAACATCTACAAAAACAGGTTTTGCGCCAACCGCAGCAATAGCTCCGGCACTTGCAATAAAAGAGTTAGGAGCAGTAATTACCTCATCATCCCTCCCTATATTAAGCGCGTGTAAAGATAATCTAAGAGCGTCAGTTCCATTCGCAACTCCTATCGCGTATCTTGTTCTGCAAAAACCAGCTATTCTATGCTCAAAACGATTTAATTCTTTTCCAAGAATATAACTTCCACTTTTAAGAACTTCTTTTACAACAGGTAAAATCTCATGTTCTAATCCTTTATATTGCAAGGCAATATTTACATAAGGTACTTCCATTATCTGTAAAACTCCTTTATGGTTTCAATAACTTTCTTCTTTTCTCTTTCTTTTAGATATGGATGAACAGGAAGAGATATAATTCTTTCTGCTTGCATTTCAGTTTGAGGAAAATCTCCCTTTTTATATCCCAGATATTTTGTCGCCGGCTGCAAATGAAGTGGCACCGGATAGTGTATCTTAGATTCTATTCCTTTTTCGTTTAGATATTTATTTAGTTCGTCTCTTCTTTCAGCTTGTATTACATATGTATGAAAGACCTCACGCAATTCTATCATTCTCTGGGGAAAAGTAATCTCTTCGATATCTCTTAGTTCTTTGTCATAATTCAATGCATTTGCAATTCTTCTCTCTGTCAAATCAGAAGTGTCTTTAATCAGATGTTTACCTACCAATGCTTGTAATGATGAAATTCTAAGATTGTGCCCATATCTTGTCCAAGTATCTCTATCTTTTAATCCTTGATTACGGAGTTCACACAAAGAAACAGATATATCTGGATTATTTGTGATAATCATTCCAGCATCACCCCACACATTTAGATTCTTTAGTGGATGGAAGCTAAATCCTCCTGTATCTCCGAAATTACCTACATGCCTCCCACGATAGTTTGCTCCAATTGCTTGAGCCGCGTCTTCAATTACTTTTAGTCCATGTTTTCTGGCAATGTCTACAATTTCATTCATTGCCGCAGGTCTCTGTGCGCTCATTTATTGCGTTTTCAATAAGCTCACTATTTATGTTATAATCCTCTCCAACATCTACAAAAACAGGTTTTGCGCCAACCGCAGCAATAGCATTAACGCTCGCAAAAAAAGTATTTGGAGCAGTTATAACTTCATCACCATGCCCAACTCCAACTGCCTGCAATCCAAGCAAGAGAGCGGCAGTTCCGGATGAAACACCAACCGCAAATTTTGCAGAAGCAAGCTGGGCAAATCTCTTCTCAAATATTTCAACTTCTTTTCCAAGTGTAAAATCTCCTCTTTTTACAAGTTTCTCCAAATCTCTAAGAATATAATCAGGATTTTTGAATTGTTCTTCAAGATAAGAATACTTTACTCTCATAATTATTGTTGCCAAAACTCAATTTAAATAGATTTCTATGTAATACTGCTACAAAAATATATAACTTCTCAATAAGAATATTTAAATAGCCTATAATCATGGAAAATGAGATTAATATGGAAAGAGAGTATGGAGAATTCAAAGTAAATGGTTCAAAAGGCAGAGTGAATAAAATAGTTCTTATGACCCTTCCTGAAGAAGGACAGTTTGTTAATTGGACAACGCCTAATCATTTCAAACCTAAAGCCGTTAAGTATATGCCTCTGGGCATATTATCTCTTGCTTCAAATCTACCTAAAGATACATATGACATAAAACTACTTGATGCTTCAAGTCATGGATGGTCAATTGAAGAAACAATTCAGAGAATAGAATCTGAAAAGCCGGATGTTTTGGGCATAACATCAGTAGACAGAAAAGTCTGGGCGTTAAACAGAATTCTCCGTGAAACTTCTGCATCATACAAGGCAGTTGGAGGACCGCATGTAACACATTATGGGGATTCGGCATTGAAAAACGGGGCAGATGCAGTTTTTATAGGTCCTTTGGCAGAGAATGAGTTTAGAAAAGCCGTTGATGAAGTATCAAATGGCAAACCTCCAAAAGGAAAGATTTATTGCACAACTAACATAAATGATATAAATTTTCCTCAAAGGAAATTTTTAGATGTGAATTTTTATTTTCCAAAAGAATTTGTTTTGTTTAGAGCTGAAAACAGGCTTCCAATGTTCTCAAGTGTGGGCTGTCCACAGCAATGCACTTTCTGCAATGTTCAAACAAAGAAGCCACAGCTTAAAAATGCATCTGCAGTCGTGGATGAAATGGAGTATTTATACACTATAGGATGCAGGAGCGTTCACATTCTAGACGATAATTTTAACGTAATACCAAATCATCTGGATAGAGTATCTACAGAGATGAATAAAAGAGGTTTTAATAGTGAATGGTCTGGAAGAGGCCAGGTAAGAATGAAAGATTATACTACGCTTGAGAAATTGACTAATTATGGTTTTAAGAGAATTCATGTTGGCTTTGAGCATTTTGACAGCGACGTTTTAAAATGGTTCAGAAAACCAGAGACAATTCAGGATATTGATAGATTTTGCGAGGCAATGAATAGATCTAATATTGACATGTTGGGGTATTTCATTATAGGCACACCTTTGGAGATGCAGAGAGATAAAATGGATTATGTTGAAAAACTTCCTGAGAAGATAAGAGAACACAACATAAAACACCCATTTTTTAATGTGCTTTATCCAGAGCCAGACACAGAATATTATCGCCAGTTAGTTTCACAAGGGGTCTATGATAGGGATGTTTGGACAGAATATATGGCAAATCCAGTACCGGATTTTGAAATTAAGTATCCTTATGGGGAGGCAAGGAGAAATGAAGTAATGGCACAGGTGCAATGGTTAATTGAAGAGTTTAAGACAAAGCCGACAGAAAGCGTAGAAGCTATGGATGCAAATACATTAACTCCAAGAGGTGTGGAAGAGAAGAAAGTAGGTCACATAAGGCAGGAATAAATTTCTTAAGAGTCAGGAGTGAAGAGGAGTTTCAGGCGGTCTTGCAGGAACTAGAGCTCTGAAAAATGAATAAAACATTTTAATTTCAGATTTATTAATTGCCCCAATTAATATAATAATTATTCCATAAACTATTATCCCGGCTATTATCTCCAGACCTCCCCAGAACCAGTTCATGTCAGATATAGACTTATTTATAAGTATAAGGCATATAGACATAATAATGCTGGCTGCAAGCGGCTTAATGACAACTCCAAGTTTCGCCCTGACTTTCATTACTTTTATTAACAAAAAGAATAATACTATTAAGTAAACCAATTTACTTATAACTGTTGCCGCCCCTACACCAATTGTTGCCAAAATAGCAGAGTTCTTTAATAATAGGGTTATAAGTGATAAATTAAGCAGGACATTTAGTACAAGGGAAAATAGCATAATCTTCGCAAGATATTCAGGCTTTTTCTTAGCTGAAAAAACAGATGAAACAAGAGCAGCCAATAATTCAATGAATATCAAAGGGGCGAGAATATATAATATCGGAGTGGCAGGAATATAAGAGTCGCCATAAACTGCCTTTAGGACATATGGACCAATGCTCAAGAGTCCAAAAACTGCGGGCAGTCCAATAATAGAAAGATATTTGAATATAGTGTTAAACATTTCTTCAGTTTTTTCATTGCCAAGTTTGCTAAATACGGGAAGAAATATATTATAGAATGTCAGAATACCTATTATGCTTGATACAAGAGTAAATGCCGCTTTATAAAATCCAATATATTCAGAGGGCACGAATATGCCCAGCATTATTATATCTATAGATGCAAACAATGCTGCAGCAGTTATTCCAACAGATATATATCCTATGAACTTTAACAATCCAACTTTATCAATATCCAGACTTTCTCCTCTTTCAAAGATAAATTTACCTATTTTTCTTAGGCTCAATACAACGTAAACAATAACAGCTACCATTGTGAGTATAAGTGCTCCAACAAGCCCAGCCACATAAGACGAAGTGGCAACTAAAGTAAGAACGAGAATAGACAGTATTAGCCTTGTAGCCTGAAATATTATCTCTTTAGAAGTCATGTAACTTACTTTGTTAAAGGCATAAAACAATGATTCCAGAAATCCCTCTATGGAAGTTATCACTATATATCCGCCAATAAATAAGAGCGGGACAAATAAATCAGGTTTATTAAATATAAAGAAAGATAATGGATAAGAGGCAAGTATTATTATTCCAGCAACGCTTAAGGTCATTATAAGCTTATAACGCATAAGCGCAATAAAATAAGACCGCGCCTTGCTCTTATTGTTTTTCAAATATGTTGAGACATATATGATAAGGGCTTGATTAATCCCAAGATCTGTAAATGTGAGGCAGAAAACAGCAATAGACAATGCGAGGGAATAAATGCCAAATGTTTCAGGCAGTAATGCTCTGGCTATGATAATTGTAAAAACAAGAGCTCCAGCTCTTCCGATAAGAGAAGCCATCACGTTCCAGAGAGAATTAGCAAATATTGTTCCTTTAAGATTAGAAGCATTTTTTACCATAACTATAGAAAGTTTAGTGTTATTTAAAATGTATTGTTCAGAGTCAAATATTAAATTTCTTAAAATTTACGAGATATTCAACTCTTTCATTCTTTTGATATTATGGTAAATTGGATTAGTAAGCCCTTCAATTATCTTTCCTTCCCTATAAGCATCAACTATACTTTCTACTGCAGATTCTATTGTCTCGCTAGTTCTAAATCCAAGAAATCTCTTAATCTTATCAGAGTTTACATTATATGAGCGTTGGTCTTTTACAGGATTAATTTGTATAGTTGCATTAGGAACCTTTCTTCTAACTATTTCAGCTAATTCTCTGACAGAATGATTCTCATCTCCGGCATTAAATATTTCATAACGAGTTTTATCGCTAGGAGAGTCTATAAGTTTTTCATAAACTCCAACCATATCTTTAACGTGTATATTGGGCCTTGTTTGTTCTCCGCCATCTACTAATATAATTCCTCGCTCAAGAGCATTAATCGTGAGTATATTAACTACAACATCTAATCTCAATCTAGGGGCATATCCACATACGGTAGCTGGGCGCACAATAACATAATCCAGGTCTCTAGCTTCTGCCTTGAGAATTTTCTCACATTCAAGTTTAAATTTAGAATAATCTGTAAGCGGCTCTTCTATCATTTCCTCAATAACTTCTTTTTCTTTCTTTACTCCATATACGCTTGAAGAGCTTGCATAAACAAATCTTGCTTCAGGATTCTGGCGCGCAACATCTAATACATTATGGAATGCATCAAGATTTATTGATCTGCCGAGAGAGGGATTTAAATCAAAACTTGGATCATTAGATATGCAGGCAAGATGTAAAATTGCATCCATCCCTTTAATATTGTCTAATAATTTACTTCGGTCTCTTATATCGCCTCTTACTTCCTTTAATTTACAATTCCGCATTTCTCCAAATATATCACCATACCAATAAGTATCATATACCATAACATCATCTCCTCTTTCCAGTAATCTCGGCACGAGGGCGCTCCCCACGTATCCAGCACCACCCATAACACAAACTCTTTTTCCCATTTCTTTATTCAATATTATCTTGATTTAAATATGTATATATCCTATAAAACTATCATTTCATGATATATTTCACAAACTTATTCATTTCTATTGAATCTATTGATTCTCTGTTTCCAACTGTGCGTACGGCGATTGCTCCAACGCAATTTCCTATGAATGAAACAAGCTCCGGGTCAAATCCCTTGTATGTAAGCAAGGACAGCAAGGAAAGAACTGCGTCTCCCGCCCCTATTGTATCAATAGGATCTTTTGTAAATGCCGGCGCCCTATAATAGTTACCTTTATGATAAAGGATACTCCCATGTTTTCCCATAGTAATGTTGATTGAGTCTGCGTTTAGAATCTTATTCAGTTTCTCAATTGGAACGCTTATGTCGGAGTTTTTTTCCTGCATAGGCAGTCTAATTTCCCGCTCATTAAGGGATATAAAATTAGCTCTTCTATATTTTGTAATGAAATTGTAACCCAGATTCCCGGCATTTAATTGGCAATTTAAGGCAACAAATTTATTGCTGTTCATCAAAGTATCTATCATTGCAGGAGTAAGCATCCCATGACCAAAATCAGTTATTAAAATCATATCTACCTGTGGGAGAACTCTCTCTATGCATTTTATTATCTCGCCTTCATTTAATTTTCCAATTTCTATTCCTTTGCTGCTATAAAGCTCAAAAAGTTTCTGGCGCTTGTAATTATCAACATATCTTCTCTTTACGAGTGTCTTGCTTTCATTCTGCAAAAAGAGATGCGTCTGTATTCCATTCTTTAGTTTGCCCTTAAGAAATTCATAATGGGAGTTATTTCCCATACAAGTTATTAATTCAATATGATTAGTAAATCCTGCAATATGATTGGATGCAGCAAACACGCCTCCGGCCTGCAGTTCAGAGTTAAGAAGATGATACGCAATCAATGGCTCTTTACCGCTCCTCTCCATTTGTTCGCAATAAACATATTCATCTATTATTGCATCGCCTATTACAAGAACTTTTATCCCTCTTAGATGTTCAAGCTGGTTAATAATATCATCCGCAGAGTATTTTGATTTTAGTGCGCCAAAATAAATTTTAGCTTCATCAGGCACATTTTCAGTTATTTGGTTAATGATTCTCGTAGATGAGAAAGTAATTTCTTCAGTAAAATGCAATCTTCCACCAACAGATAGAACAGCTTCTTCTTCAGCTTTAATATTTGATATTTTCCCATTTTCTCCTTGCACCATATCTACATTTCCATTTTCAACGACTTCCTTGCCTTTAACATATACATCAGGTTTAAGAATCTTAATTATCTCAACAGCTGTTTCCCATTGATTTAACGCCACATAATCAACACATTGAAGCGAAGAAATCATATGCATTCTTATGTCTTCGCTGAAGTATGGTCTTCCCGGGCCTTTGCGCACAAATTTATCCTGTGTTACAGTAACTATTAGTATGTCTCCTTGCTCTTTTGCAGACATGAAATGTCTCACGTGCCCGTAATGAACAATGTCAAAACATCCGTGACAGTGGACTATTTTCTTTCCTTCTTTTTTAAGTTGTTCTACAATCTTTTGAAGATTATCAAGAGATTGTACCTTGATAATAGGCATACTTTTCTCTTATTTTCTACATTTTTAAATAAGTATATGCTGGACTATAACAAAAAGAAAACAGCTAAGAAAGAGAGTATGGCTAAAATAATGCTCAAATATATTATTCCCAGACTTATTTTCTCCAATAATCTCTCCATACCTCTTGTTTCGTAAGAATATACATACTGTTCCATGTTTTCATATAAATAAGGAGTAAAATAGAACTGATGTACTCTATTTGTATATTTGACTAGTTCAGGGTTCAACATAAGAGTCATTTTATAAACCATATATTTTACTTTCTTCTCTTTAACTTTTACAAGCTCATTCCCAGTGTAATCATAAGATTCAATGCTCTTGACTTCTCCGGCATTCTCACGGAAGGTGTTGAGAATTGCTTCCGAGCTTGCATTCAGCTCTTGATTTGTATGCACCCACCCCCAACCACAGTCGTCAATAACGCATTCTACAATATATATGTCTGTGGGAGTGTTCTGTTCTTGCGTTATATTTTTCTGATAATCGTAAAACGCTGGAAATTCAGAGAGCAGCAGGAAATGATTGTCTGTCGCAAGCCAAAATCCCTTTGCACTATATATCCTAGGATCCAGCAGTATTAAGTCGTTGTCTCCAACATTTTGATTTATATAACTTTTGAGCTGGGCATTCTCACTCGAATGGAAATAATGAGTTGGAGTTCCATATGCAGTTCCAAGATTGACGATTGACAAAATAGCAATAATGGCTATTACTGCAATATTAATCTTTTTATTATCTATTTTACCAGTCATTTTTTCAAGAGAATATCCTGCCGCAATGCTGAATATCACATGCATGAATAAAAAGTGCTTCTGTAAATTGCTTCCTCCGCTTTGCAATATGAATGGAATTAAGAGGAATATTATTAAAAATGCCAAAGGCAGTTTAATTTTCTGACGGGCCATAATTATTATTCCTGCAATTGCAAACAATCCCAGCAACAAATCGCTCTTAAGGACTAAGTTGTAGTTGTTATACACTGCGGGCTTGAATAAATTACTGAAGAAACTGCTGTCTTGTCCTGCAAGGCTCTGATAAAGATTTTGTGCTTTTTCAACGGGAAGCAATCTACTGAAGTAAACATCTACTATCCCTCTTTCTTTATATATAAAATAATTAAAAGCAATAAATGGCATGGCAAAGACTAAAATTATAACTGCAAATAAAATTACATGCTTAATTCTGGATTTGTTAAGTATTTTCTCCTTATTTATTTTAAGGAAATAAATACCATATATTAAGAATGAAAGAATTATGAACGGAGCATTGTATTTAGTGAGCAAAGCCATACCGAATAATATTGCAGAAAATACTAGCCAATTCTTATTTTTGCTGTCTAAATATAGCATTCCAAGATAAACGGCGAAAAAAGAAAAGAAAAAGACAATTAGACTTTGTTCATTGAATGTCATCCTAACCATAAAATTGGAAAATGTAGCAAAGAAAGCCGCAGCAAGAGCCACACGTTCATTGAAAAGCTTTTTAGTTATAAGAAAAACAACTATTATGAGCAATGTTCCGGCTATGAGCTGAAATAATCTGGAAGCAAAAGTCGTATATCCAATAATCTTATATGCAAGGTCGGTAAGATAGAACGAAAGCGGCGGATTTGAGTGGGTAGATAGAATATTCGAATTTAAAATTCCGGCGCTTTGAGAAGCGTAAAGCATATCATCAGCAAGGGTATTTAGATGAAGAGCCGCAATCAATCTAAGTATAAAACCTACAAATACAAGTATTAAAAGCCAACGCTGAATTTTCTTTTCGCGTGCATAAAAAAGAGTTAATATGCGCTCAACTCCCTTGCTGAAAATCCCCTCTTCCACCATAATCTTCCAATGAAAACTTTATTTATATACCTGTCGTATCTTTTCAGTTTTTAAAATTTTCAATATCATATTTAGGATATGAGTGTATATGGTGCTTTGTTAGAATATATTTGGTTAATTCCTTTAGTATGTTAAGCCCATAATTTATAACCTTAACATTGCACTTTTCATCACCGTAAAAAGTAGGTATTGTTATCTCGCCGATTCTTTTCCTTGCAATTACAAGCTGGATTATAATTTCAGAGTCAAAATGAAATCCATCGGATGTACGCTCAAGAGGAATTTCTCTCAATGCATCAAGAGAATATGCTCTGAAACCAGAGTGAAATTCTGAAAGTCTAGTTCTAAGAATTATATTCTCGATGCTTGTCAAGAAGATATTTCCTAGGAATTTATATATGGGCATTCCTCCTTTAAGCGGATGTCCTGCCATTCTTGAGCCAAACATAAAATCCTTATCTCCTTTTACAATAGGCTCAACAAGAGGAATAATTTGCTCTGGAGGATATTGGGCATCTCCATGTATCATCACGACTGCACCATATCCCTTTTTCATTGCATAATTATAGCCCCACTTCTGATTTCCGCCATATCCCTTGTTCTTGGAATGCTTAACTATCGTCAGTTTTTCAAATCCCTTCCTGTTTTTATAATCTTGAGCAACTAGGAAAGTTTTATCTTGAGAAGCATCATCTGCAAGTAGAATCTCGTCTACATAATCAAAGGTTTCTTTGGACATTCTATCCAGAAGTCTGGCAAGAGTTTTTTCCGCATTGTATGCAACTATCAATATCATTACCTTGCATTTAGTCTTATTTTCCATATTGGAAATAAAAAACAGGGATATTTATATGCTGTGTTTCTCCAATATAAATCTTATTAAATAGTATTTTGCTGGTGCGAAGATGATTGTAAAATTATTAGGTGCGCTGGATATTGCCTCGGCACTTGCATTTATGATGTTCATATTTGGCATGCAGCCCCCACTTTCCTATCTTATTTTCTGCATAACTCTTTTGTTTATAAAGGGACTTTTTATTTTTGGGGGGGATGTACTAAGTGTTCTTGATATTTGTTCAGCTATCATACTTGCGCTCTCCATATTTTTCGCTCTTCCGGTAATTTTATGGTGGGCACCATCATTTCTCCTATTGGCAAAGGGAGTATGGAGTTTTCTATAACAGTCAATTAGAATCATCTCTTTAACCAGTTAAAGAAAAAGTACTCTCTTCTGTGTATTTTTTCAGTTTTAAGAAGAGAAAAAAGGTCTAGAAAAGAGTGAAAAGCCATCCCGATAAAAAGATAGAAAAATGGAGCTATCCATATCCCCAGTATGCCTATAAGTGCATGAAATTCCACAGTGTGAAATAGATGAAAATCTGAGCGCGGTTTCTTGCCTTTTCTTTCCAGAATATTTAACACTTTGTTCTGAATTTTATGATATTGAAAAGAATGAAATAAGCTCCAGCTCCCCGTATTTTTCACGGCACATAGATAATGGTCAAAGTCAATAAAAACAGATGCAAGGAAGACAATTGCTAGATATTTTATTTCTATTTGTGGGACGCTTATCCACAATATGGCGGAGAAGAGAGCGCCATAGACAATATGCCATCTTGGCAGCATTATTCCCCCATCTTCCGCATTATTTCAGCGAAAGCAGGCCTTGTTATTAATATTCCAACAGTGACTCCTATGATTGTTGTAAGGGCAAATCCCCTTAATAGTCCTGCCCCAGCCCAGAATAGTGGGAGCATTGCCGCAACGATAGTTAAGAACGCACCGAGTATTATAAACAACGCCCTTTTTACTCTCTCTTTTATCCCAACGCTAAGATTAGAAAAGGATTCGTCAATGATGACTATCTGGTCATTTATTCCAGTGCCTATTCCAGCGATTATACCCGCAATGCTTGGAGCATCAAGATTCCAATTTATGAAAGCAGCTATTCCAAGAGTGAGAATAGCTTCCGATATCATAGTAAGTATGACTGCAAGAGTAACTTTTATTTTTCTGTACCATACTAATACTGCTAATGAAACTATGGTAAAAACTACAAATGCGAGCATTATTAACCCCTTGGTAAATTCACGTCCCAAAAGCGGAGAAATAGTATCTAGCTTAACTATCTCAAATTTGTAAGGCAGGCTTCCAGTCTGAAGTATAGTCTGAAGTTTTTTCATCTCAAATTTAGCATTATTTAGTGCTTCTTCCTCATTTGTCCCGCTTCCAGAACCCTGTATTGATATTTCAGAAGTGACTAATCCCCTAAGTGAACTGCTTATTGATAATACACTGACTTCGCTATTATCTATAAGAAGAGAGAGTTTTTCAGATAAATATTCTCCCTGCGGGTCTATACTAACGTTCTTAGTTACATCAGCATGTTTTTGTGCTGCTTCAGGACTTAAAGATATAGAGAAATCAAAAGTGCAGAAATATCCTTCCTGATATAAATCACATTGTCTTACACCTGAACAGCGCGCATCATTTTTGCATACGTTTGTAATATCTCCTTCATCGCTTTTAAACACGCTGACATTTCCTATCTTCGCTTCAAATTTACCCTGTTGAGCCAGAAGCCCAGCAATATCATCTGGAGTCGCGCCAGCTATTTCAACCAATATGAAATTATCACCGTTAAGGTCCTTTACAGGTCTTATTGCAATATCTTTTATTCCATAAACATTCAGTCTTTCATTCATTATTGCAATAACATCTTCTGTCTCCGCATAAGTAAGGCTGACGTTGCTGGGCTTGATAAGTGCTCTTGCTCCTCCGCTTAGGTCTAAGCCAGTTTTAAGTCGTGATTGAGGTATTGGCGCAACAGTGATGTCAGGAGAGTGGTTTGTGAATAAGATAAAAGAATCTTCTTCAGTCTGTATAATAATCTTTTTTTTGTCCCCCGTTTGCTCCAATACACTCTCTATCTCTCCAGTATAATCTTCAAAAGTTTTTATCGGAGCATCATTCACAGCCAGAATTATCATTCCAGCTCTAAGTCCCTCATCAAAAGCACTGGAATTTTTCTCAACACTTTCTATAACAATTCCCTTTTTAAAATTAGGTGATATTGCAAGAAGAGCCAAAGCAAGAAAAATGACAAGAATCCAGACTCTTATTCCTATTTTAGCCATGTTTCTTAACCTCCGTATACCACTTCAATATGCTTGCGTTTGTAAGCCATGTGTTAAGTATATCAGCAAACAATCCCATAGATAATATTAGGAATATCTGGCGGAAAGAATCCGGCAGTCCAGTAACGATAAAGAATGCGGGCAGGACAGCCAGAAGCCCTACTATTGTCATGAACATTCCAGTCTTAAATGCGCCATATATTCTCTCATTTACACTTCCTTCTCTTTTCTTCAGTACTCTCGTAGTGAGAAGAATGTCTGTATCAACAGAATAACCTATGAGCATTAAAAATGCCGCAATGCCTGCCGCAGATAAGTTTATGCCTAAAAAGTTAATCAAAGCCAGAGGCATGATAATATCTCCAATTACAGCAAAAATTACTGCCAAGCTCGGAATTAATGTTCTGAACAAAGAAAATATAACTATGCATATTAGGATAAAAGAGAAAAGCAAAGCTACAAGGAGCTGCTTGTAAAAATTATTGCTTAAGCTGGGCCCAGTAAATTCTACTGTAGAATTATCAGAATTAAGTTTATATCCTAATATTTTCTCAACAGCAGGTTTTAATAACTCTGGCTCGATGCCCGAATCTATAACCACGGCTATAAGTCTTCCAGTGCGTAAGTCTGTAATCTTTCTTACATATATGTCATCAAATTCAGATTTAAGCGAGTTTTCCAGTAAGTCTGAATCGGCTTCTCCTCTAATAGTTATAGTAGTTCCTCCTGACAAGCTGGCATCTTTTAAGACAATATCTCCGTGTTCAATGTAGAAGAATACAAGATATAACAATGATAAAGCAACAAGGATTATAGGAATCAAAAGCAAAATCTTATAGCTTTTATCATACCAGTTTCTTTGAGAGTGTGCACTTTCAGCCGCTTTATCTGTTTCCATGTTTATTATAACACCAACGCCGCCCTACTTTTAAATCTTATCAATCATTAAGTTTCATGAGTCGTCCCTTGCGTTTTATCCATGCAAACATTCCATAGAAGAACCATGTTACTAAAGCTAGATAAATAATATTTGTCAAAAATGCAAGCAGGAGAAGCATGCCTGGGAAGCTTCCAGCATTGGCAACTTCCCTTAGCCCTTCAAATACATAGGTAGATGGGAATAAATATGATATATATTGAAGGGCTTGCGGCAATGCGCTTACAGGATAGAAGACTGCTGTAAATGGTTGTATCAAGACTATAAATCCAAATGCAAGAACTTGCGCGGAAGTTCCGTATCGTAGGATAATAGCAGTAGTAAACAAGCCGAGAGTCCAGCCAAAAATTAGCAAGTTGATGAAGAAAGGTATAAGTGATAAGCCAAAATCAAATATGTTAAATGCGTAAAACAAAAATGCAAGTATGCTCATGACTATAGCGACTAAAATGATTTTTACAAATCCCAATATCACTGTTGACGCAAGAAACTCCGATATCTTAAGAGGTGTAATAAATATATTCAATAGGTTTTTCTCCCAAACATCCTCAAGAAAAGCCACAGATACCGCCCTTTGTGACTGAGCTAACAAATCCCAGAATATTATAGCTCCAAGAAAAAGTGTTACAGCATTAAAAGTGCTCAATTCAAGTTTAGACAAGTAAATGCTTAGAAAACCCCATAGAAGAAGTTCAACGATTGGCCAGTAGAATATGTCCATCAGTCTCGGAACGCTTCTTTTGTAGAGATACAAGTGTCTAATTAGAAGAGCATTAACTCTGCGCATTTTCATTTTTCTTTTCTCCTTCTCTCGGCTTTCTAGCCAGAGTTATAAAGACTTCATTAAGGTCAGAATGTCCATATTTCTTTATTAGTTCTTTAGGTGTTCCTCTGTCAGTTATTATGCCATGATTCATGAAGATTACATTGTTGCAAATTTCTTCAATCTCATGCATGTTATGCGAAGTGTACAATATTGTTAGGTCAGTTTCTTTCTGCAATTTCTTAAGCATCTTGCGTATTCTGTCTGCTATGTCCGGGTCAAGAGAAGCTGTTGGCTCATCAAGCAAAAGCAGAGAAGGCCGATTTAGAAGAGCTTTTGCCAGGTTAAGACGGGTTAATTGCCCAGTAGAGAGAGTTCCAGTGAGCTTGTCAATCATATCACTTATCTCAAATTGTTTTGTCACTTCAATGACTCTTTTTCTTAAATCTCTGATTCCATATAGTCTTGCAAACGTGGACAGGTTTTCCCAGACGGTTAGATTAGTAGGAAGCGTTACATATGGGGATGAGAAATTAAGTCTGTTAAGTATTTCTTCACGATTATTTATTAAGCTTTTTCCAAATATTAATATCTTTCCTGCAGACGGAGTAATTATATTAAGCATCATTTGTATAGTTGTAGTTTTTCCAGCTCCGTTTGGCCCCAAAAGCCCAGTTATACTGCCCGCTTCTACATCAAAAGAAATATTGTTTACTGCAGTAACTTTTCCAAATTTCTTGATTAAATTCTTTACTTCTATTATTTTCATAATGTCGTAATTATATGGAATCACTTTAATAATCATTCCCCACTAACTAAAATGCGCGATACGGGAATCGAACCCGTGCTAATTGGTTGGAAACCAATAGTTCTGCCATTAAACTAATCGCGCTTAAGATAGGTATTATAAATGGTGTTTTAAACTTTATTGCTCACGCCCCCGACAGGATTTGAACCTGCGACCCTTGGGTTAGGACCCCAATGCTCTATCCGGGCTGAGCTACGGGGGCATATTTTGGCAAAGCTAAATCTCATTTTAAAGATATCTGTCAGACATAAAATGCAGGGGAGAGGATTCGAACCTCTGAAGACACTAAGTCAGCAGATTGCTCAATATTTTCTTGAGTCTGCCCCATTTGACCACTTTGGTACCCCTGCATAAACCAAAATCTCTAAAATGAGCAAATCTCCGAGTATTTTAAATCTTGAGGTTATAGCGGAGGACATAAATTTCTCTATAAACTAGATAAAGATAAATACCATATATAATTGTATTAATCATGTCTCTTGAAGACCTGGCGAAGGAAGTATATAGAACAGAAACTATCTCCAAGGAAAACTTAGATAATCTAAATTCAGCTATTCATTCTCTTTCTCCACTTTATCTGGAATATCTTGATTTGAGATATGCCATACATACAAGAGAAGTCATGCTTACACCTAAGGAGATTGCTAACGGAGAAGGTGGAAACATTCGCCCCGAATATATAATGGGTATTTTAGATCAGGCAATTGCATTAACAAGAAAACGTCTGAATATTAATTAGCATCCATTCTTATTCTGGTAAAATAAGCTTTAATCTCTGGACGATTCATAGCTTGCTCACGAATTCGGTGGGCTTTTTTATACAATTTTCCAGCTCCTAAATTCTTTAATCTTTCTTCCAAATTTACCAGAGATGCAATGTCTGAAACAGGTTTATTTAAGGCAAATTCATATCTATTAAGAGCCAAACATCACTCTTACAATCAGTGCAGAAAAATTCTTCTTGCTCAATTTGGATATGAAACTGCTACAAGAACTTTGCAGAGATGGAATGAAAGATTAAACAAAAATGATTGGGATTTGTTAGACAAATCAAGAAGACCAAAAAATATAAGATACAAAATAACTCCTGAAATGGAATCAAAGATTCTAATGCTAAGAAAGGAATTGGGGTGGGGAGAGAATAGGCTTGCAGATTATGTTGATGTAAGTCATTGGTCTGTGAACAAAGTTCTAAACAAACATAATTTATGCAATCCTAATCAGCGAAGGAAAAAGAGATTAAAATATATTCGCTGGCAGAGAAAACATCCTAACTCTCTCTGGCAGATGGATGTTTCAGATCAGAAAATAAAAGATAAATATTGTTTTGCAGTTATTGATGATTGCTCAAGATATTGCTTAGGATTGTTTGCTTTGAATGAAGTTACGACTTCAATTCTAACTCATCTTTTAGATGAGTTGATTAAGATTCATGGAAAGCCAAGAGAGATTTTAACTGATAATGGAAATGTGTTTGGCTTGAGAAGCAAACACAGCAAGTTTGATAGATGGTGCAACAGAAGGATTATCAAGCATATCAGAACAGCAATTCATAGCCCTACAACAACTGGAAAGATAGAAAGATTCTTTCAGACATTAGATAATGAAGTTAAGTTCTGCAAGAACGCAGAGCATTTTAGAATGAGGTACAACCATTTCAGACCTCATACAAGCCTCGAGAGAAAAGTACCTTCAGATGTCTACTTTAAGGTATGACATATGTCAGCTGGGAGCACAGCCTCCCCATAAGTTAAATTTAAATACCTTTATTACAGCTTAAAAGTGAAGACGGCCATAGTCATTAGGAAATACCTGTTCCCATTCCGAACACAGAAGTCAAGCTGATGACGTCGGCTGCGGTAGTCTCCCACAAGAGGCGAAACTCCGATGCTGTCTTCGTCATTTTAAATCTTCATGGAAACTACATCAAATTTTTTGGATATTATGCACAAAGATTATGAGCGGGAAGTTCTTTCAGGTAAGGTATGGATTCAGGGAACACGAGAAGAACACGCCAATAGCATATCTTTTAGGTTCACAGCCCCCCTTTATTTTAATCCTGCACTTGAGACATCCAGATGCCATGATAATAGATGTTTTAATATTCTAGAAGTATATTTAGTTGATTATAAGCCAATTGGAAACAACACACTGCTTTTCTTTCCTTCAGCAAATTTCTCTTTATATTCAGGTAAAAATCATGTCTCGCTCTATATGTGGAAAGAAGTCAAATTAAAACCCATTGCGGCTTTAGATGTATTGAATAAGAGGCATTTACCTCCAACATTAAATAATATTATAGGTTTTATGCAGAGGGATAAGGATTATTCATCAGTTATAGGCAAGATAGACGAAGTAAGGAGTTATAATGATTATTTATTGCTAAGGCGCTGCTTTAGATAGTAAATCTTAATAATATACTTCCTTTATTGCTCCAAATAGTTCTTGTTGTTTATTCATAAGGCAATGCATAAAATAAAAAGTCTCGCAATGAAGTACAATATAAAAATAATTTCTGCAGGAAATGTCTTTCTCCACTTAAAGGAAAAAAATATAGATAACTATGCAGGTTAGATTACATATTTGTACGCAGTTCTCTATATCTTGTCAACTAATAAATTTTAACTTGATATAAGTAGTAAATTTTACGACGATAAATATTTATACTTCTCATTACTAATAACATAAGGTCAAAAAAATGGTTGAAGATTTAAATAAACATCTAAAAGTCAGAAAGGAAGAGTATCTCAATAAAATAACTACTTTATTAGATGTAGTCTATAGCTCTACAGTATCTCAAATTACACAATTTGAAACTCTCGTAGATAATATGGTTGAATGTGCAAGAGTTGGAAAACTTGAGGGAATACTGAAAGATTACGCGCTTCCGCTTTTTCCTCCTTTAACCACGGAGAAGGATTCAAAATTATTAATTAGCCCGCAATCAGGCATAGAACGTAAAAAAATTACTGCCGAAGAATACAAGAGACTTATAAAGAATCATAGCTTTCATGAAATAAAATCAATGTATCCCGGACAGACAAACGCTTTAAGGGGATACGCTCGTTGGTATAATCCCAAGAGTATTAGATAAAGTATTAAGATTTCTTAAATTTAGTTATTTCAGGAAGCATATCTGCATGACCAAGCAAAGCCGCTCTGCAGCAATATCTCTCTATGCCTAGCTCGTTAAGTACTTTGCCTGCATCTTCTCCAGCATCAATACGTTTCTTATATTCTTCCCACAAATGTCCTATGGGTTTTCCGCAACCAAAGCATCTTACAGGTATTAACATACACATAAGCCGCAAAAGTGCTTTTTAAAACTTGCGTTCGTTCTAAAATTGTGTGCTATCCACACACATATGTCTAGTGGCTACACAGCGTTCTAAAATAGAAAGCTTCTTAATATCTGCTATCACAGAATTCTTATGGCGCATAATGTAAAACACACCATAGAATTGAGAAATGTAGCAAAGCATTATTTTATGGGAGAATCTGTTGTCAAGGCAGTTGACGGAGTCACAATTACAATTGATGAGGGAGATTTTGTGGCAATTATGGGGCCGTCCGGCTCGGGAAAATCAACGGCAATGAATCTCGTTGGCAGTCTGGATTTAGCAACTTCAGGAGACATTTATCTTGACGGAATTGACATTGAGCATCTGCAGGAATCAGAGCTTGCGCAGGTTAGAGGGCAGAAAATAGGATTTATTTTTCAGAGCTTTAATCTTATCCCAAACTTAACAGCAAAAGAAAACATCATGCTCCCAATGCTTTTTCAGGGTATTCCTCGGGAAGAGCGTGAAGAGAGGGCAGATGAGCTTCTCTCACTAGTGGATTTGGGAAATAGGGGAGAACATTATCCCAACCAGCTTTCAGGAGGACAGCAGCAAAGAGTTGCAATTGCGAGAGCGTTGTCTAATGAC
>JAGVXD010000013.1 GCA_018303945.1 Candidatus Pacearchaeota archaeon | reverse complement strand
CTTTCATATTCAGAAACTAGGGGTTAAGGACTGCAACTATATCGTAATCGGCACTTTAATAATTGTCTTCCAGATACTTTCATATTCAGAAACTAGGGGTTAAGGACTGCAACAAAAAATAACTGAAAATACAAATATTTATAAATACCAATATATTGGTTAATATAAACCAATTAAGTGGTTTATGAGAACTGCAAAATAGGTAAAAACAAAATGCTAACTAATAGCCAACTCAAGATATTTGAGCCTTTAACTAGAAATATGCTTAAAGAATATTCTATTAAAGAGATAAAGGAGCTTTCTGGAGAAAAATCAAATAATGCTTTATCACTTGCCTTGAAAAAGTTTAAAGAAGAAAATCTTATAAAAGAAAGAAAAGTTGGCAAGTCTTTACTTTATATCCTTAATGTAGATAATGAATTAGTTTTTAACTATATTCAATTAATAAATGTAAAAAAACTTCCTAAACCTGCTTTAAGAGCTATAGAAAGAATTAAGGAAGATATTGACAAGCATACTTCCTTTTTTTCAATAGTTATTTTTGGTTCTTATTCAATCGGAAAGCAAACAAAATATTCTGATTTGGATGTTGCAGTCTTTATTGAGGAAGAAAGTAATAGAAAAATAATAGAATCAGCTTTAAAATCATCCGAACTTAAGACTCCCTTGCAGATTCATGGACATGTTATATCTAAAGATGAATTCTTAGAAATGCTTAAAGTAGATGAGGAAAATTTAGGTAAGCAAATAGCAAGAAAACATTTATCAATCTATAATTCGCATATCTTCTATTCATTATTAAAAAAAGGAGTAAAAAATGGATTTCGATACTAAGCTTTATCTTGAAAGAGCAGGGAATGAGTTAAAATTTGCAGAAATTGCAATGCAAATAAGTATTAACGAAGATATTCAAACCAAAATAATTAAAATTGATAAACCAGAAACTTATTTTAGTTCTGTTATCACTCATGCTTATTATTCTATTTTTTATACTGCAAAAGCATATCTAATAATGAAAGGAATTATAACGAAAGCCCCTGAAGAGCACAAAAAGACTTATGACGAATTTAGAAGATTAGTTTCACAAGGGATAGTTGACAAAGAATTGCTTGAATTTTATGAAGATGTTATCATTAAAGCTGAAAAACTATTGGGCATTTTCAAAATAGAGAAAAAGAAAAGGGGAGAGTTTACATATCAGAGAATTGCACAAGCAAACCTTGAACCTGCAAAAGAAAGCCTAGAAAATGCAAAAACTTTCATGAAGCATATTTATGATTTGTGTGCTTAATTTTTATTCAATGATTCTTTCAATTTTTTTCAAGATATTCTCTCTGCCCAATTCGTGAATGGTGGATTAGTCAGAATCGTTTCTTTTTCACTTCCAGAATATATTTTCATCTTAAAAATTCAATATTTTAAATTCCTTGAAATCCTGAAAACGCTCTTCCTTTTCTTCTATGCCTCGGATTTGGGCATATTTGGGACCCTTGCGGCATACTTCTGCAACTGAATCTACGTCCTCTTTGTTTCCTTCGAGAAAAATCTCCACGCGACCGTCTTCAAGAACTCTGATGAAGCCCCTAACATTGCTTGCATCTGCACTTGACTTTACAAATGTCCTGAAGAATAAGCTCTGAAGTGAGCCGGTGATGTAAATTCGAAGTGCTTTTTTCATGGAAAATAAAGAGTCGGGCAATTAATATATTTTACTGAAGTTATAGAGAACTGCGTAGGTTGTAGCCCACTTTTTACGCAGTTTTCTGTCTGGATAACTGTCCTTCCATGAGCTATAAGTAATTCAGTTATCCATATTATATTTTCTCTGCTGTCTTTTTTGCTTTTGCCGCTTCACGTTCGGCTTTCTCCCTTTCTATATTGGAGAAACTATCATCCACGAATCTTATATGCTGAATAGTTCTCCAATCTCTCCCGACTAACTTTGATGCCTGTTTGTCCATTTCCAAAGGGTTTCCGGTAAGTATAACTCCCTGTTCTGAAGCGTCAATTATTGCTAAGTCTGGCATTTTACACCTTAATATGTCATGAACGGCATATTTCATTGGAGACTTTTTAATCTTGGTTTTTTTAGATGAGAGAAAACCCTTATAATGGGCAGCAGGAAAAGCCCCCAACATTGTAGATAAAGAACCTTGAATCTCTGTTTCTAAATCATCTGCAAGGACGGGCATTGAGATAACATAGCTCTCTCTTAATATCTTTGGATAATTTATTGTGTCAAATGAAGTGAAATGCATATCGTTTACTTCCTCTGTTTCTGAAGTGTTAAGGTCTATAAGACTTACACCGTACTTTTCAGCCAGAGGCTTGTAATGTGCGCTCTCAAAGTTATCTCTTGTATCTTCTCCATCAGAACCTTCTGCAATATATATTTTGGCTGAAGAGTTTTTATGAGCAACACAAAATTGCAGAACTGCACCTAAGAAATCTGCTGATGTAATACGCGAATCAGAATTTTTCAAGGATGGCTTGAGAACTATAGAATTGTGCTTTTTTATCTCCTGGTCAAATTTAATCAATGCTAAAAGTTTGGGAATTGTCTCTTCGTAAGACTTAAATTTAATTGATACTCCTTTTGCCATAAGCTCTTTTATTATCCCGTGCTTTTAAAGATTATTGTATAGCAAATATACTTATTTTAGAGTCCTCTTCTGTCAAGTTCGTTGTGCACGACAGCCAATGTATGAGAAGCGAAATAAGTCTCTGGACCAATAGTTACAGCTTTGCACAGAGTCTTAAGCCGCTTTAGTTCTTTTAATGGGAGCCCTTTGTGGTCTCCAAGTATAAATATTGGATCAGATTCCATTGGAACTGTGCGGATATCTTCCCCATCCGGATCTAAGATAAATAAATGTCTGCCTTTTTGATGGAGCTCTTTGACTATATCTAAAAATCCGCGTTTTTCTATCCAAAATCCCGGAAAGACTTCCCGTTTCTCCCCTTCGCGATATTTATAAAGCATTCTTTTAAGAACTCCTGAAACGTCTTTCTTTGCAAGATATATTTTATCAATGCCCGTCTGGCCATCAACTACTGGCTTAAGCTCAAGATGTTTTGGCGGATCCGGCATTCCAGCAAAGCATAAATGGACTTTTGTATCTGTTCTTATTTTGTGGCTAAGGAAGAATGAAGCGATTATGACATGTATTGCAATGTCTATTCTTCCTGATTCCTGCAAGTCCTCCCCAATGTAATTTCCTGCTGTTGGAGCGCTTCTGGAGTAATAAATGAATTCCCTCATTATTTTCTAAGCAAACAAAGACTTTTAAGCTTTTCATATCTAATTGTTAGATGTGGGATATAGCGTTTTTTGCAAGCAAGATTATTGGTGAGTTGTTAAAATATCCTGCCATTCTTAGCTTCTTTGGGGCATTTATTGCTGGAGAGAGCATCATTGTGCTTCTCGGAATTCTTGCAGGACAGAGAGTTATGCCTTTTCTGACGGTTTTTATATTTGGCGTTTTAGGAACTTGTGCAGCAGACTTGTGCTGGTTTGCTCTTGGAAGAAAAGTACCTTTCTACAAAATGAAGAAAAACAGAATTATTGCAGGAATATTAAGAAAATCCTATTCGTTTACCCATATATTGCTTAAACAGAGCCATGAAAGAATGCTTGTGATGAGTAAATTTGCTTATGGGACTAGGATAGCCACTATTATTTATCTAGGACATTCCAGAATGAGAATTTCCAAGTTCATTACCTATAACATAATTCTGAACATTATTTTAGTTGGATTTGTCCTTGGATTAAGCTGGTTTACAGGAAGAGGAATTGGAGATTATGATAGTGTTGTTGACAACCTAAAAATTATAGGAATCTCCTTTCTGGTAATAATAATTGCAATAATAATATTGGAAAGAAAAGTGAAGAAATTAGTTACTGCTCTGGCTTTAAAGAATTGAAAACGAATTCAGGAATGGCTAATATCTGCCCCTCATTAACTACTTTGTAGCATCCTATAAAAGTATTATTCAAACGGGCACATATTTTATCCCCTGTCGGCAATTTAATTTCAGACTCTAGAAATTCATGAAACAAGGGTGAGCCAGTGTAACACTTCTTGAGATATTCCGGCCTGATATTAACGCTTGGGAAAATGTTAAGAATTATCTCTCCGGGTATCAACATCTCGCGAAATAATGATTCGTCTCCTTTATTCAAAAGTTCCAATGCAGAGTCTAAATCATAAAGAGAGTGTGCTGGTTCGGCAAATATTCCTGCTTCAGTGCGCCTTAATTCCAGCATATGCGCCCCGCCGATTTCTTTTCCCATGTCATCACATATTTTTCTTATGTATGTTCCTGCCTGCACTTTTGTTTCAAATAGAACATCCTTCCCTTCTCTTTCCAGTATATCAAAGCTAATAACTTCTCTTTCTCTTACTTCCCTCTTTACTCTTGAACGAACTGGGGGGAGCTGCTGTATTTTCCCTATGAATTTACTGATTATTTCTTTTAGCTTCTCATCGCTTACATCCGAGTGCAGACGCATAATTCCTGTATATGTTTTATCTCTATGCATAAAATAATCGCTTAAGCGGCATGCTCTTCCTAAAAGTATTGGCAGAACTCCGCTTACCATTGGATCCAAAGTCCCTGTGTGTGAAGTCTTATTGATTTCCAGAGACTTTCTCACGTAGTCTGATACTGAAAAAGATGTTGGACCTGAAGGCTTGTCTATGTTTATTATTCCGAAATTAATTAATTCTTTTATGGATTTCTTAGCTTTTAGAGTATTGAGGTCTAATTTCATAATAATAAATTAATGTATTAGTTTAACAAGTTTATCATTTTTCATACTGGAGAAGCTTAATTTCTAGAGAACTCTTGTTGAGATAATTTGTATCTATAGTCTGTGCTAAATTTTTGGTTTGCCTTGACTCTGAATGTGTATTTGACGGTATAGTATAAATTCCAGTAGTCATGGCAAGAGAAGCTATCAGAGAAGATGCGGCTATTCCCGCTTTAGTATATACGTTATAGTTTTTTACGTATTTTTCGTATGTTGGTCTCTTGCATTCGTGAAGACCAGCCAAATCTCTAAAAGCATCTATCACGTATCCGTTAATAGGCCCGAGAACAGCTCCCATTACAACTCCTATTCCAGTTCCAACTGCAATCTTATACAGGTCTCTCTCCCCAGAAGAAACGTAGAATCCCAGATTAATTGGGATATTGATGGCTGCAAAATAAATAGCATCGTGGATGTTCTGCACTCTCTCTTTGCTTGATGTGTAAATTCCGAAGAATTTTCTAGATAAATCTCTGCCTGATTTTATCAAAAATCCCAGTCCTGCGTATGTAGCGCCAGCAGCCAGCAATTTTGAATTTATTGAGACCTGTTTGCTCATCCCAACCAATAGAGTTTCGTAAGCCGCAAAAAGCGGCGTTCCGGGTATAAGCAAGGCTGTTGAATCTACAATATGCTCTGCTAGTTTCTTAAAAGATTTTTTTATATTCACTTAGTGAGACTCAGTTGTAAGTATTTAAAATTTCTTATGTGAAAGTGTCTGACAAACCTCAGCTTAAACCGCGGGGACTTTTTAATTTGCAGGTTTTATTTCCTTAAAACCTGTGTACTTCCAGAGAGATTTTGGTATCTTTATGCCGCCATCTTTCTGCTGGAAATTATCAACTATGCAGCAAATCATCCTTTCAGTTGCAATTGCAGTATTATTTAGAGTATGAACAAATTCCTTTGTATCATCTTTTTGATACTTTATGTTGCTTCTTCTTGCCTGAAAATCAAGACAATTAGAGCATGATGCGAGCTCCCTGTAATGATTCTGCGATGGAAAATATCCTTCTAAATCTACTGTTTTTGTTGGCACTCTACCCATATCCTCTGAAGATAGACAGACTGTCCTGAAAGGTATTTCAAGAGCTGTGAATAACTCTATAGTATTCTTTAATATTGACTCGAATTCTTTCCATGAATCCTCCGGCTTGCAGAATACAAATTGCTCTACTTTTTCGAATTGATGTGTCCTGAAAATTCCCTTGGTTTCCTTTCCGTGACTGCCTGCTTCTTTCCTGAAACAAGGCGATATTCCTGCAAGTCTTATTGGAAGTTCTTTTGGATTTATCAGCTCATTCATGTAGAGAGCATTTAAAGCGTGCTCGGCCGTCCCTATAAGATAAAGGTCTTCTCCTTCTATCTTATAAATCATTTCTTCAAATGCATCAAGAGTCAACGCTCCTTCAAGTGAAGATTTTCTCAACATATATGGAGGCTGAATAAGCATGAAATTCTTTTCTCTTAGAATGTCTAAAGCTAAATTTATTATTGAAAAATTAAGCTTTACCAAGTCTCCCTTAAGATAATAAAATCTTGACCCTGCAACAACTGCTGCTTTCTGCGTGTCCAACAATCCTAAATTCTCAAGAATATCTGCATGGTCCTTATGCTTTAATGATGATTTCTTTATTTTTCCATACTCTTTTATAACCTTGTTCTTTTCTGGTCCTCCAATTGGCACTGAAGGATCAACAATATTTGGAATTTCCTTCAATATCAAATCTCTCTTATTTTTCAAATCAGACATTTCTTTTTCTTTTGATTCTAGCTGAAGAGGTATTTCCTTTGCCTGTTTCATTAATTCTGCTGATTTCTTTTCGTCTCTTGCCTTTTTTGCTGCATTAATTTCTTGAGAAATAGTATTCCTCTTTGCCCTTAAAATATCCACTTCTTCTTTTAGAATTCTCCAATTCTTATCTAAGGCGATTACCTTATCTACGTCTTCTGGAGGCATATTTCTCGCCTTCTGGCTTAATTTTATCTTTTCAGGATTGTTCCTGAATAAATTAATATCCAACATACTTTAAGAATAGATAGTTATTATTTAAAGGTTACTTAGAAACTCGTTAGATGAGCTTTTCCGATTATAAGCTCATCTAGTATATGCTAGAAAAGTTTAAAAATGACCATATTATAAAATCTAAATGGTTAAATTATACAGGAGCGAATTGAGCAAAAGACAAGAAGAAACTCATAAAGCTATACAATTCTATCATGCTTTGGCCGGTCTTTCTAGAGAGTTAAAAACATCAGAAGATAAAAAAGCATTAGTGCATCATTATCCGTCTATTGCTGCTCAGATCTTTTATCATTTTAAAGATTCACAAATCGGCAGTTTAATAATACAACAATACAGAACGCATCCTCGGGGTGAATTAAGGCAACTTGCTTTAGGAGTTAAGAATGTTTTACAAGCTAGAAGTTCAACTGAAAAAGGAATAGAAAGAGTATTGGGAATGTACTCCGTTTCAGTGCCTACTACTAGAGATAACTACGGAGATGCAGACGAATTGGTATTATAAAGTTTATAGATAAATAATTTAATTATTTACTAGTTTCAAATAACTTATTTCAGATTACTTCTTAAGTGCCATTCGCTGTATCTTTGGCTCTTTTACCTGTGTAACGTGCTTCTGGACCTTGGAATCCTTCTCTGCCTCTTTCATATTGTGCTCTGCGACAGATTTTTCTTTTTCCACTTCCTCTTTCTTTTCTTCTTCCGAGCTTGCTTTGGCTTTCTCGTCTGCAGGTTCTTTAGAAACTTTATCTGCAATTTTATCAGCCTTCTGATGAATGCGCTCATTTTTAGCTTTTAGGAACTTGACAGATTCAGGAATTTCTACAAATGTTACCAATACTTTATCTCCCTCTTTGCGCGCCTTTACTTTCACTCTGGAAGGAGGATTTGCTCTTCCACGGAACCATAAATCATTATTGAGATAAACATCCAACTTAACTTTATTTGGATCTCTATCTTCAACTTTCATGTGCTTGGCTATGAACTTCTTTATTGTTTTAATGGCTTTGCTAGTACGATTATAATGCGGAACATGGAGCCATGCTCGTCTTAACGGTACTACATATTCTCTTTCAAGTGTGTTTTCTGCCATTATGTCAGCTCCAATTCAGATATTTTCGTATCAATAAAATTAGCCATTTTAACCAAGATGTTTATTTGGCGTCCTTCTTGGAACTGCCTTCAATTTAGTTCTTCTCCATTGTCTTCTCTGTACTGTAAGCTCTGAAGGATGCTTTCTCTTGCCCTTGCCGAAGGCTTTGACAACTGCCCAAACTGGAGCCCATGTTGTATGTCTTTGAGCAACTCCTAAAGCTATTTTCTTCTGATATTCTGCTTTCATTTTACTAAACTCTCCATTAAATCTTTTCCTTTCTTTGTTAACTGTCTTCCGGAATGCTTTCCTTTAATTTTTTCTACTAATCCTGCAGATTCTGCCTGCTGTAAAATAACTCTAATTATCTTTCCTCCGGATTTCCTAAATTCTGCTGGCTGCATACCTCTATTTTTCCTTCCGCCATATCTTGAACGAAGACGGCCCACTCCAACTATACCTTTGAGATACATCTGGCGCAATATGCCTGCCGCACGCTTATACCAAAAATCTGAATCAATATTTGGCCTCATTTTATTGGTGCCTGTTTTCACAAAATCTATCCATTCAGGTTTCTTAAAATCTTCAGATTGCTTTAGCGCATTTGCTAGAGAAAGATTATATTTTCCAGCATCAATCATGCGTATGTCTGTCATAGTTAAAGTGTAAAAAAGTAGCCTTATAAATCTTACTTTAAAGCGTTTTGCTGCCTTATTAAGACAATTGTGAATCCTATAATCCTTGCCTTGCAGGTTTTGTCAAGAGATGACAATAGTTTTTTAGCCATTTCCCGAATAGAAACGCGGTCACGACCTGAAGAGCGCAGAACTGAAATTCTGACTATTCTATGGTATTCAAGTAGATTATTTAAAGTTCTGACTATGCTGGGTGTTATGCCTGATTTTCCTACCTGAAATTTTGCAATGCTACTCATTTTTACGAAAATTAATTCTTCCTGAAGGCAATGCAGATAAAACTTCTTCTTTGGATATCTTTCTTTTTAACAACTTAATAATATTATCTGCGGCTTTTTCTTTTTCTAAGCTTCCCGGAAAAATTGTTCCGAAGTTTATTTTTGAGCTATTGGGAGGAACTGCCCGCAATATTCCTTTTTGCTCTGCAAGAACTAGATTTAATTCTTTCTTAAAATGCGCAATTGGAGGTTTTACTCCCCATGTTCCTAGTTTCATTGAAGGAGATTTATATAATTGTTTTGATAGAAATGAGTCTATTACTGTTTCCTTATCGCCTGAACGCCATGCCCGGCTGAAAGATGCAGTGAACACACCACACTCATCTTTGTCTTCTTCATTTACTTCAGAAGCTGGAGAAATAATAACTGCAAATGGGCTCCCGGGCTGATGAGTATGCATAACAACATAAGAATTTTTATCTTTGCATATTAAATTAAGCAGTTCATCATTCTGAATTGCACTCTTTCCCCCAACAACGAGTTTCTCTGATGAGGTAAAAAACCATCTGTAATTTTTGTAATTTATATCAATCATAGGTAATCCAGCAGAGGATGGTTTTTAATGATTGCGGAACTAAGATTCCACCACTAGGTCAAAGAAATCACGGGTGTACGGCTGATTATTCTTTCTTATTTCTATATCATAAGGAACTATGCAAAGAGGTGCATCAGCAGGTATTGAGAATCTTACTATGAAATATCCTGACTCTCCGGGATTCAATGTTGCTGATCCAGTCTTTCTAGACTTTATCCATCCATCTGCTTTCTGCGGGGTTAATCCCTGGCAATCACTTGAGAGAGTGGAAGATTTAACTTCATAAGTAAACTGCGAGGCCTGGCTTGTTCCAGTCTCTACATTCTTTATTGCAAATGCCACTCCCCACTCGCTTCCCTGTGAAGGATTTGCTTTATGCTCTGCTAGATAAACTGCGGATTTCCCATTTTCCTGAAAGAGCTTGCTTATCTGGTCTTTGACTTTATCATTTATAGTGTTGACATTGTAAGTAGCTCCTGTAAATATCTGCCTGACTAAGACAAGGCCGAGAATTAACATAGACATACCAATAACTAGTATTACTACTGTTCCTATTGAAAGTTCAAGTGCTGCACGCCTACCTTGAATGCTTTGCAGACTATTAGAAAACGAACTCCTCTTTTTCACCATATTTTACTTATGGAACAAGGTTTTATAAAGATTGTGTTTAAAAATGGGGAAGGAGGGAATCGAACCCCCGCGGCACGAGCTTCAGTCGTGTGCTCTCCCACTGAGCTACATCCCCGTAAAATCTCAAGTGCTAAAAGACTTTTAAATGTTATTGCCCAGCGACAAAACAGTTTAATGCTTCATGCTGAAGGTTTAAATATAGTAGATATTAGAATTTTTACATGATTGAACTAGATTTTGATAAGATGGATGGATTAGTACCTGTCATTATCCAGGATTATAAAAGCTTAGAAATACTCATGTTGGGTTTTATGAATGAGGAGGCATGGCATAAGACTCTTGAAACTGGGAAAGTTCATTTTTACAGCCGCACAAGAAAAAAGCTCTGGATGAAGGGGGAGAGTTCGGGAAATGTCCAAATTGTAAAGAGAATTTTATTAGACTGTGATAATGACACTTTGCTTATCAAAGCAGAACAAGTGGGTGGCAAAACCTGCCATACTGGTGAGAGGAGCTGTTTTTACACTGAAATAAGGGAATAGCAAAATTTTTAACCTATCAAATCAGACACATAATATGGATAAGATTAAACTTGGGCTTCCTGCCGGAAGTCTTCAAAATTCGACTCTTGAAATTTTCAAGAAAGCAGGATTTACAATATTAAACGGAGATAGGTCTTACTTTCCTATAATAGATGATGATGAAATAGAATGCATGTTAATACGCGCCCAGGAAATTCCGAAATATGTGGAGGAAGAAGTTCTGGATGTTGGGCTAACTGGAAAAGACTGGATTGTTGAGAGCGGAGCCAAGGTTATAGAGATTGATGAACTAGTTTATTCAAAGCAGGGAATGAGGCCTGTGAAACTTGTCATTGCAGTTCCTAAAGATTCAAAGATAAAGTCTATAAAAGACCTTGAAGGAAAGAGAATTGCCACCGAATTGGTCGGCATAACTAAGAATTACCTGAAAGAGAAAAGAGTAAATGCTGATGTTGAATTTTCTTGGGGAGCTACAGAAGCAAAAACACCTAAACTTGCGGATGCAATAGTTGAACTTACTGAAACAGGGCGCTCTCTCTCTGCAAATAATCTGCGTATTCTTGAAGTAATTATGGAGTCAACAATTAGAGTTATTGTAAACAAAAAAAGTTTTGATGATAAAAGAAAACAACAGAAAATTAGAGATATGGTGGTTCTTCTTAAGGGTGCTCTTATGGCTGAAGGAAAAGTTGGTCTGAAGCTCAATATAAGAGAGGAGAAACTTGATGAAGTTATAGAAATACTTTCCGCTCTTAGAAAGCCCACTGTTTCTCCTTTAAGCGAGACAGGATGGCTAGCTTTGGAAGTAGTAATAGAAGAGAAGCATGTAAGAAATATTATTCCAAAATTAAAGAGTTTTGGGGCTGAAGGAATTGTGGAATATCCATTGAATAAAGTTATTTACTGATATTTTGTTGAATCCTTGACACTTTAAAAATATCCTGCAGCTTGCTGTGGTGAGTTTTTTTATTTTTTAATATTTAAACTCTGTTGGTAAATTTTCGTGTGTAATATATAATTCAACGTTTTCTATTAATTGAATATGAACTATCAATCTCGCTCTGCCATCTTCTCTATAAAATTTTGCTTCTTTATTTAAAATAGACAGTCTAAATATAGTTTTTTCGCAGGACTTTGTCTCTAAAGAAAGTAAATAAAAATAAAAGTTTTCTGTATATGTTGCCTCCACTATAAAATACTGAGGGCTTCTAAAATTTCTTAATATTCCTAAATGTCCTGCATGGGGCTATTTCCAAATTGCCTTACATCTAACATTAGAAACTCATTAGAACTTAATCTAAATAGAAATTCATATTCTGCTTTAAATTCCCTTCCAAGATTTTCACTACTGATAATGAAGTCAATTCTTTATCTTATAGATTCTGAAAATGTGAGCCGGGAATAGGCCAGATTCTGTCAGACGTTGCGACTTGACGCAAACCGTGTGTGCTGACATCCGTCTTTGCGAGCGGCTTTGGCTCTTGCATCAGCGAAGGCAGCCGTTTCATCCTATCTCTCTTCTCAAAGCTTACCGCAAAGTTCATTGCTCAAAGAGAGCGGTGTCGTTTCTGTTCTGGAGCTCTGCCTTACGACAGCTGACTTTCGTCAGTCGCTGCTTCCTTCATAAATGAAGGGATGTCCGGACCTTCCTCAGAATTGAGAACTCATAAAAGCTCTTGTCAATTTAATGACTCAACTCCGTAGTCAGCTTCCCGACTCACTTAAAATCCACAATTAAGGGGTTTTTAAGCTTATTTGTTGGCATTCTGCAGATTCTGTGTCTGAGAAATCTGCAGTTTTTCCTCTTGATCTTTAATAAAAAGGCCTATAAAAGAGAGCAGACAGTTATTTGAACAAAAGTGCTTGCGAATCGTCTCATGACGATAGTTTAAGGATGCTTTGAATTCAAACTCTTCTAGATAACGCCAGCCTTGCTGATAAGGAATTTCGAGTCCTTCGGCTAGTTCCGAGCTTGCTTTGCCGCAGTTGTCACATATAAAAACTTCTTTTTTCGCCATTTTATTGGAAGTAGTCAGAGTCGCTTAGATGGTATTTGAACTAATCTCTCCTGAAAATTTATAATGCCAAGGAACTTGCAGACTTTATAAGCAATTATATGGTGAAATATGCATTATTTATCTTTCTTCTAAGACCATATGCCCCTATTACTGAAGATAAGATGATTCCTCCGGAATAAATATCAAATTCTTTATTATGCATTTTTGTTGCTTCTCTATATTTGACAGAGTCTAAGAAATCTGACTTTTTGGGTGTCTGCAAATCCTTATGAATTAAGCCAACAAGTGAAATGCAACAACCTGCAATTCCAAAAGTGGAGGTAATAATATCCAATGTTCTACTCATATTTCTGATAAACGCAAGCTATATTTAAATTTTATTCTCGTTATACATTCTATGCACTAACTCTTCGAAATCCCTTCTTACCCTAAAATACTTTTTAAGAAGCTCATCTGGAACTGTGTTGCGATATCTATGTATATTTCCATGAATGAGAGTGTTAACTTTGTCACAGTCAGTTACAATATTCCGATGAGTGCAATCAGAAGTTTCCCATGCATAATCTGCCAGCGCTTCAATATTATATGTATTATAATCTGCGGCCGCCTCAAGAACGTTTATTGCATCTGTATGGCGTATGCATTGCTGTTCGAGAAATAAAGAATCTCTTCTAGGGTAAGATTCCCATTCATTTACAATGGATTTTCTATGTACTAAATAAAAGAAAGCATGTGTGATAAATTCATGCGCTTTTTTAAGAAAGTTTTTAGGTAAAATAGCCATGTAATCCAAATAAATTGAGGGTATTTAAAGAATATTGTAGCTTAGGATATAACAATCCCTAGATAGGCACAATATTTATATATGATTTTGACTTTATGAACTTATGAAGAGAATATCTCTGGTAGTTTGTGCGTTTTCGCTTCTTTTTTTAAGCATTGGATTTGTCATTGGTTATTCTGGTTCTGATTCATCGAACTCTGGAAATTCTGGAAATGCGGGAGTTTCAGCTGGAATATCTTCTGGAAGCGGAGATTCAAGCTCTGGAAATTCTGTTAGTACTGAAACAGAAATAAAAACATCAAATTCTGGAAATGGAAACGTAGAGGCAAATATTAATTCTGGAACTTCGGCATCAGATGACGATTCTAACAAAGGCTCAAGCGACAGCAGTCGGAGAGAAGAACGAAATGCAGAAAAGAGAGAACGGGAAGAAATCCGTGATGAACGCGGACAGAAAATTGCTGAGTTCCGTCAGCGCATTAGGATGTATGATGGCCGCATTCGTGTTGAAGAAAGAAATATAATAATCAGAGAGTTAAATGAAGAACAAAAAGAAATTATCGCTGGAAAAATCAATGTCCGAACTAATTTGAACTTGACGGCGGAAGATATCAACAGCACAACAATGCTTCGCGCATATCTCTCTAATGGAAGGCATGCATATGTAAAAGTAATGCCTGACAGGGCTTCTGAAGTGGCGCTTCAGCGCCTTCGTGCAAAGTGTCTTGAGCGCAATTGCACAATAGAACTGAGAGAAGTTGGGACGGGCAATAAATCCCGTCTTGCTTATACGATGATGACTAACAAAGATTCACGTTTATTACTTATATTTAAAAAACGCATGGAAGTTAGAGCAGAAGTTGATGCCGAAACTGGAGAAATTATTACTGCGAATAAACCTTGGTGGGCATTTCTTGCGAGAGAAGATAATGCAAATGCGGCAGAAATTGAGCAAGATGTCGGAATTAGTGCAAATGCCTCAATAGATGTGGATGTCGGCATAAAACAAACAAATAATGCAACTGTTAAGTCTTAGCCTGTATTTGATGATTTGAGAAATTAACAATTTATACACTTATAAGAGGTTTCTCTTATTGGTATTGTTCCAATAAGTTGAGCTTTATCAGAAAATTTCTCATAAGTTGCTATTTTTTGCTCATATAAGGTAACTTCCACTCTTTCAGCACCTGAGGCAAACAATAGCAATTCTCTTTAGGTTAAATCACTTAGAGAATTATCTTTATTTACTACTCTTCCATTAGATAAGTCTATTTTTAACATTAGTACTAAAGGCACATTAGTTTGCGCTAATTCTAATAATGTTTTATTCATGATTCGATAATTTTATTTCTTTTTTGACCTATCTATGAATATATAGAAAACTGCACAGTTTAGATTACATAAATCAATTCACGCAGAGGAAGACAATGATTTATACCTGAACTGATAATTGATTTAGTGAGGCTATTAGTAGTTGCATGCTTAACTCCTCGTGTTCTTGGAGCGTACACACCAACTCTATCAACGTCATCTTCTTTGACGGCCTTTGTTGTCTCGTCTTGCGGAGAGCTTCGTACTTAGATGCTTTCAGTACTTATCCCCTAATGCGTAGCTGCCGGGCCTGCTTCATAACAACCCGTACACCAGAGGCATCCGAGTACCGTTCCTCTCGTACTAGATACTCGTTCCACTCAGACAACGACGCGCCTCGTAGATATCATACAAACTGTCTCGCGTACTTAAGACACCTACGGTTCATCAAGAACTTTACGTTCTTGAATGCCATCAAGAATTCTTAATTCTTGAGGTCTTGAAGGTCAACTTCCCTTAAGATTCCTATGGTTTCTTGCCAAAACTTATGATTTCGTTTTGGAGTGGACTATACCTTCAACTTAGAACTCTTGCGAGTTTAAGTGATCAGCGTGTTACCTATTCTTTAAAGAATAAGTCCAGCACTTGCGTGCTAAGTCTCTACGGGGTCAATTACGACTTCCCTCGATATTGCCATACTATTGACAGTTAATCATAGTAAGGTTTCACCGATATGAGCTGATTTTATTTTTCGTGCAATTACTCGCACGCAACGCCGCGTTTTCGATTATTTATTTTTCTGCTTGCTAATCATTGTGGTTTGGTCATAATTAGATGGGTTTTTATTGACGTTCTTAACCCAGCTAACGATCCCTTTTAATGCGTGAACTCCGACACCCTTGGTCGCTTATGCACGGCCAGGATAGGAAGAGCCGACAGCGATGTACCAAACCGCGCCGTCAATATGAACTATCGGGCGCGACAAGCCTGTTATCCTTGAAGTACCTTTTCTGCCACACACGAGCCCTATTAAAAAGCTACGTGGGGTCGCTAAGCCCGACTTTCGTCTCTGCATTTCTTGCTGTGCGAAATACAGTCAGGTAAGCTTTTGCCTTCGCACTCATCTCCAGATTTCCAACCTGGATGAGCTTACCATTAGGCCCTACTGATATCTTTTCAGCAGGGTGCCGCCCCAGCCAAACTGCCCGCCTGCTGGTGTCCCCTCCCGGGTGAGCAGCTCTAAAAAACTTGGGTAGTGTTACATTGATGCCGAAGCTCCTACCTACGCTATGCAAGTCTCTTAAAGCTACAACAACAAGTTGCAGTAAAGGTTTACAAGGTCTTCGCTTCCCACGAGGCGTCACCGGCATTTTCACCGGTCAGTGAGTTCAGAAGGTTCTGGTTAGGGACAGTGACCACCTCGTTAAACCATTCATGCACGTCACCATTCAGATGACAAGGCATTACGCTCACGAGTGTTACTGTCGTTAATAAATTATTAACGATGAGTCTGTATTTCTACAAACTTCCTTATATCGCTATAAGGGTCGGAGTACATCTTCACAATTAAATTGTGTCTAGCGTATACTCTCTGAGGATTCGAGAATTTATTTTTTCTTTATTTTATTAATAATTAAACCTATTACCGCACCCATAATAGCATAACTAATGCTACCAACAATTGGAAAATATAACTTATAAAAAGTCCCATTCTCAATTATGTTTGGAAAGAATTTAATTCCAATAAGTAATAAAGGCAAATCTAAAGATATTGCAAAAAGTGAAGATAAGTTATATTCACCTTGATAATAAAAATTAAACAATATCAAAGTGAGGATTAAATGAATGAAAAAGAAAAGAATACTTAACTTTTTCCAAAGTTTTAATTCTTTCCATCCCATTCTTTTCTTACTTTTTACTTATATTTATATTCTCGCCTTTCCTGCTGATAATCTGCACTTTCAAATTTTCACTATTTCTAGTATTGAAAGATACTCAGATGTCCCAGCAAATAGCTAGATTTTCTCTATTGGTTTATTCGGATTTTCCTTTCTATTTACAAAAATTCACTATGAAAGCTTGAGCATCATTTCTGATGTAAGGCAGTTTAGTTGACTATTCAACCTTAAGAGCCTCATAGTTAGGCCCGCCGTTTGATGGGTCTTAGCCCTCTTGAACGAGAGTTTGAAACACCACCACTGGGCAGGTCTCACCGATTATACCAGTCCTTTCGGATTTGCAATCGGCTACGTTTTTGATAAACAGTCGGGCGGTCCTTGTTATTGCAATCTACCGCTGCCTTCTAATATCAAAGACAGCTATAGACACCCCTTCTACCGAAGCTACGGGGCCAAATATGCCGAATTCCCTTAACCAGTTTATACCTTTCACGTCTTAGTCTACTCAACTAGAGCACCTGTGTCGGTTCTTGGTACAGCTCGCAATATTCTATGCACAAGCGTTTCATGGGCTCCAGGACTCTGCAGCTTTCCTCGTGCAATTCAGATGCATCTATGCATTACGCTCCACATCTTTCTCGCACGACAGCCCTCTCGGGCTTCCGCATATCCCAAAGCGCACTCGGGCACTAAACGAATATTGTCGAGTTCCGGAATATTAACCGGATGTCCATCGCGTACCGCAGTTAAGAGTACACTTAGGCGCTGACTAACCCTTGGTTAAACGATAGTGCCAAGGAAACCTTGCTCTTTCGACGCTCTCCGTTCTCAGGAGAATCTGATCTTACTTCCACCAAGATTCTCATTACATACCGCTCCATCTTTCCTCTCGGAAGAACTTCTACGCAGTATGTACGCCTGTCTACCAGAATACTCTTACGAGTACCTCTGAAGTATCGGTATGATGCTTAGCCCCGTCCATCTTCGGCGCCTCGAACCTCAATACGTGAGCTGTTACGCTTTCTTTAAATGATGGCTGCTTCTAAGCCTACATCCGTAGTGTCTCAGGTTCAAGACAACCTTTGCTACACTGAGCATCAATTTTGGGACCTTAACTCCAGTCTCCCTTGTTCGGGTCTCGGAACGGTACCTTACGCACCGCCCCCCACTTCCGGTATCTGCAGTCGACACGTTCAGAGTTGGAAAAGAACCCCGTACCCAGAAGGGTCTGCAGGTTCTATCCGTACTTTACCACGTCGACGAACATACCGAAGCTATACTGAGGCATAATTCGACAGGAACAAGCCACCGCCAGATTCGATAGGCTTTTCACCCCTATTCGCATGTCATCCAAGAGCATGTGCACATCACTAGTTCGGACCTCCATTCTCCTTTCGAAGAACTTCGTCCTGCACACGAATAGATCATCTGGCATCGTGTCTTACCCACGCGACTTAACGCCTTTTCAGACTCGCTTTCGCTATGGCTTCGTTTCCTTAACCTTGCCGCGTAAGTAAACTCCTTGGCTCATTTTTCAACACGTACGTTACGACACCTTAATGCCGTAACCAGCTGTAGCTCTGAGATTTCAAGTCTTTTCACCCTCGATTAAGAGTGCTTTTCAGCTTTCCCTCGCGGTACTACGTTCGCTATCGGACTTGGATCTATATTTAGGGTTAGCGGTTAATCCCGCTGTATTCGGACTTCCTATCTAGGGAGCCCTACTCTTTCGGAGCACAGCATATCATCTTTATCTACGGGACTATCACCCTCTGGTGTGCCGCATTCCAGCGGACTTCGATTCAATGACTTAGCCTTAGCATCCACCACATCTCTGCCATGTTTTCACACGGAGATTCAGTTTGCCCTCTTCCCTTTTCGCTCGCTGCTAATGGGGGAATCACAATTGTTTTCTTTTCCTGCCGGTACTAAGATGTTTCAATTCCCGGCGTATTGGTGCCTTTATTAAAGAGGCACGTGCTTGCGCACACGTTGTCGCATTCGGAGATCCTGGGTTCAAAGCCCGCATGCGGCTCACCCAGGCTTATCGCAGCTTGCCACGTCCTTCATCACGACCCAAGCCAAGCTATCCTTCTCAGAGCCTTGAAAATCAGATTATCTGTCAAGGTATAAACTTCTGTCTCCACATTTCTGTGGGAAACATTGTCTTCCTCCGCGCTTCATTGAACATTATGTCTCTGCCTGATATGCCAAATTAATGGCACACCACGCCGATTTTTCGTGTCATCTCTGACAAGATATTTTAACTCATCTCTGAGTTTCACATAAGTGAATATGATTTAGAAAAGATTATTTCTGACACCTTTCAATTATTACAAATGAAAGCAATTGAAATCTTCTCGCTTGATTATGGACCCAACGAGAATCGAACTCGTGCCCCCTGATTGCAAATCAGGTGTACTACCACTATACTATGAGCCCTTAAGACACCTACGGTTCATCAAGAACTTTACGTTCTTGAATGCCATCAAGAATTCTTAATTCTTGAGGTCTTGAAGGTCAACTTCCCTCAAGATGCACGTTGTGCCAATTAAGTGGCTCTCGTAAAAGTGGTTTATAATCCTTTCGTGATTGGTGAACATCAAAAGTCTCTTGCGAAACTTTCTCATCTGCCTTCACAATATTAAATGTTATGAAAGTATGCAGAACAGTATATTTCTTTATTAATATAATAAATTATTTTAGGAGGTGATCCATCCGCAGGTTCCCCTACGGATACCTTGTGACGACTTAACCTACCTTGTCTTACAAAGGTTCGTCTCTGACGAGCCTCGCCAATGCAAAACTCGGTTGGTTTGACGGGCGGTGAGTGCAAGGAGCAGGGACTTATTCACCGGAATCTGATAAAATCCGATTACTACGAATTCCAGCGTCACGAGGGTGAGTTGCAACCCTCGATCTGAACTAAGCTGCAGTTTATGAGATTGGCTTCTCCTTTCGGAGTCGCAGCCCTTTGATTGCAGCATTGCCGCGCGCGTGTAGCCCAGGGTATTTGGGACGTACTCACCTAACGTAGCCCGCACCTTCCTCCTGGTTACCCAGGCAGTCTGTATAGTGTGCGTTTGCAAATATACATACGGGTCTCGCCTGTTACCAGATTTAACTGGTCATCTCACGACACAGGCTGACGTCATGCATCTCCTCTCAGCGTGTCAGGTAAGCCCTTCAGACTGACCTTCATTCTGCTGTCGATCCTGGTGAGGTTCACGGTGTAGAATCTAATTGACATTGTGTGTTACAACTTTTAAAATACAAGACAAATATATAAAATTCAGAATAATAAAAAATATCAGATGGGCTGGTCGTCTAATGATTAAGACTTGAACCTTTCACGTTTAAAATCCGGGTTTGAATCCCAGCCAGTCAATCTAACAATATTTCTAGTTTCTTAAAGTATTTATATTTTTCTGTTTAAAAGCGAGTTGTTATTTCTAACAACTTCTTCATATCTCTATGAAGATCGGACTATATCTTATCAAAAAACCAAAGGTTTCTTAACTTCCTTTAAATATTTTAATTTGAGCGTGTAGTCTCTGAGGATTCGAGAATTATTTTCTAAAATTACGCAATGCGTAAATTCTAACTTTCGCTACTTCTATATATAAAGGCAATCTGTCTCCCTTGAAGGAAGATCTTTTATCTGTAATTCTTTCCAATTCATCTGCATGAGACATTAATCTTTTATATTGCTCTTCACTTTTAGAACCTTGTGCACTTACTTGTACATCCATATAACAAAGTTATAGGATTTATTTATAAATCTTTTTATTTATTACTTTTATTAAATAACAACAAATTCTCGTCTTTCCTGCTGATTATCTCTATTCTCTGGATTTTTAGTGATTAATTATTTCATCGCTGAAATAAATTCCTACCAAAGACTTAACGAGACCTTCCAGCATTTAGCTCAATTTTAGTGCGGCTAATTATGTCTAACCGCACGCGTCACTCGTTGTAGTACTCCCCCGCCTATTCCTTTAAGTTTCGGTCTTGCGACTATACTTCCCAGGTAGCACACTCTCCGCCTTCGCTA
>JAGVXD010000021.1 GCA_018303945.1 Candidatus Pacearchaeota archaeon | reverse complement strand
ATAGATCTTTCTGATGCGGCTAAAGGCTCTGAATCTAACTGGAATATCGCAAAAAGATTTATTGAAAAGTATACAGATTCAGACATGTGGTTTGAGGTAATGGTTTGTACTGAAGAATTTTTAAGTAATAAAGAAAACTGAGAAACAGAAAAATATAAATACTAGCGACGGCAGAGAGATATAGGATAAAAAATCATGCTAAAGGGCATGAAGTTTTCTCTACAAGTCCGGTTGGGGCGTATCATTTTTTAAGAGAGATAAATTATTTCAGTCTTTATTTTGAGGGTGACCTTCACTATCAAATGATTCTTGATGAACATGCTCCCATTTATGATTTTTTAATAACAATTTTGCATTTTTTCCAATCTGACTAGACTTACAATCTAGAGCAATAATTTTCAAAGCCTTTCCAACATAACCCCTATCTCTTATTTGAATGTGGCTATATCCTAGCTTTCCTATAAAACTTACAAACTTATTGCGAACTAAAATATTAAACTGTTTTTTGTTTCTAATCTCATATTTATCAGAAATTATATTCTCGGAAAAATCTGATAATAAATGTCCTCTTTTTCTTAACCTTCCGTCTAAGACTCTGGTAAATCTCTCTTTATCTCTTCTATCAGCAAAAAACCACAAAAAATAATCTAAAATTGACGGCCCGAATCTGTCAACTTTATTTTTGTCAAATATTTCTATTACTGCCCGATTAACAATAGCGTCGTCTTGACTTTCTCCTTGTCCGGCTAATTTAGATACTAGATACACTTTTCCGTCTGGATGTAAATTTGAATTAGATATATATTGTGCAACGCTATAAGGAGCTATTGCGAAATCATAAAATAGAGAATCATAAGCTTTAGAGTCTTTTTCTCTGCTTCCATTATTCAAATAAATTTCAAATCTATCTAATTGATGATATTCTCTTTCGTTGCGACCGTAATCTCCACCTAGAAAATCTCCAAATGATTTAACTACTCTCTCTAGATCTCTGTTTAGTCTATCTTCTAGTCTTCTAACTACTTCACCGCTGTTCTGCAATCTAACTTTCATAATAATATAAATTTCATTATTTATCTTTTCTGTAAAAAGCTATAGCAGTACCAGTAATATGATGAATGCCTAGACTTGATATCTCATTAAGATGATTAAATACACAGTCCCAACAGCTGTGTTCTGTCGGATCATAATCATGCCATACTATAATTCCCCCAGAGCTTACCATTTCAAACGCCTTGTCTGTATCGTTTTTTATATAATGCTCTGTGTGGCACCCATCTACAAAAACAAAGTCAATGGAATGTGCATGACCTCTAATTGGGAAATCTGACGAGTCTCCAAATAATCTAGTTATTCTTTTAGCATAATGTGTATCCTCAAAAACAATCTTTTTTCTATTGTCAATATAAAACTGATTGGAATTTCCTATTTCTTCTTTCCTGTCAGGTTGATTAATCCATGGAAGGTCAAGAGTGTAAATCTCTGCTTCTGGAGAATTCATTGCCATAATTAAAGTAGTTCCTCCTTCAAAAGTCCCAATCTCAAATATCTTTTTAGGTTTTTGCAACTTGCACAGCTTCGCCATAACTTCGCACTCAAGTCTCGAGCCAAGATATCCATTTTCAAGCTTAATTTCCGGCAGATTAATATCTCCAATTTCACGATTAAACATATTTTTTAGTTCATCATAGCATATTTCATTTATCATGTTGGATACAATCAATAGAATTTACTGTAATCTGACTTTTTAAATCTTTGTAGTGTAACTACTATAAAATAACTCTATATCAAATTATCAAGAGTTTTCACATATATTCCTATAGGAATATAGGGGGAGATAAAGTAATATTTTATACTGCTTAATGATATAAATCCAGTTTTACCTTCTTGTTTCATTTAGAACTTCTTCAAGATACGTTCTATATTCACAATTAGGCAGTTTGCCAATTATCTTTTCTAATCCTGCCGAAGAGAGAAATCCTGCTCTAAATGCTGCTTCTTCAGGGCATCCAATTTTTATTCCCTGTCTTTTTTCAATAGTCTGTACATAAGCCGAAGCATCATGCAGACTGCTGCTTGTGCCAGCATCAAGCCATGCAAATCCCCTAGATAGCTTGTATACTTTAAGCTCGCTGTTATTCAAGTAAGTCATATTAACATCAGTTATCTCAAGCTCTCCTCTGGAAGAAGGCTTTAGATTTTTAGCTATTGAAACTACTTTATTATCATATAAATATAATCCTGGGACGGCATAATTGCTCTTAGGAGATTTAGGCTTTTCCTCAATGGATATTGCTTTTCCTCTGGAATCAAATTCAACTACTCCATATCTTTCAGGGTCATTTACATGATATCCAAATATAGATGCTCCATCTCCAAATTCGCTGAATGCTAGATTGAAACCATCAGCCCCATAGAATATATTATCTCCAAGTATAAGTGCGACAGAGCCTTTTCCTATAAATCTTTCTGCAATTAGAAATGCCTGCGCGATTCCTTCAGGTTTCTGTTGCTCCATATATTCAAATGAAGTTCCCCACTGATTGCCATTGCCTAAAAGCTGCCTAAATATTGGAATATCCATGGGCGTTGAGATAAGGCAGAATTCATTTACCCCATTTTCTATGAGTGTAGTAAGAGGATAATATATCATTGGCTTGTCATAAACCGGTTGAAGCTGTTTGCTTGCGACTTTAGTCAGAGGATATAGTCTTGAACCGCTTCCACCGGCCAGAATTATCCCTTTCATTTAAACCATCCATTCATAAAGTTGAGTTATATCATATATATTTAAATATTCTTGGCATAGATTATCATCTTAGAAAATGATTCGCAATAGCCCATCTCAATTAGTGAATGATTACGAGTTCGTTCAGTCAATAAGATATAAGGTGACTAAATTCTCTCATTTAAGACTATATGAATCAATGGAAGAGGGAGACAATAGGCACAAATCTGAATTATTATTCAAAATGCTAAAGAGGGATGGTTTCAATGTCAGAAAATTAAAAGTTGTTTTCGACTGGAAAGATTTGCCAATCCCTCATGAAGTTATAAGGCACCTTAATCGTTCAGGCACCCTCTGGGTTCATACTATTTTAGAGGTTAAAATAGGAGGGAGATGGGTTAAGTTAGACTGCACATGGAATAAGGAGTTGGAAAGAATTGGATTTCCTGTGACTAAAAACTGGGATGCAAATTCAGATACTTTTCAGGTAACAAAAGGAGTAATTGAGTTTCACGCCGCCAAGAATCTTAAAAATATAAAACGTCCTCTTAAAGAGGAATCAAAATCTTTCGCTCTAAATCTTAATGACTGGCTTAAAAGATCCTATCTATGACTGTTACTACTAGTTAGTCTCTACAACCGAAAGATTTATATACTCTGAATATATTTGATTATTATGACAAATAATCAAGATCAACCAAATGATTATCAGCAGTATCTCAGTTTGATGGACGCGAGAGGTAAATTAAGCACCCTCGTTAAAACGGAGAAAGAAGATCCAAGAGAGGATAAGAAAAAAGAAGCATTTGGAAAATTGCAAAAAGAGTTATATGACTTTCTTCCTGAAAATTTGAAGAGCGCACATCCTTCTCCAGAAAAGCTAAATGAGGAATTATTAAACACTACCTTAAGCACAAGAATGCACTCTCTCACTAAAGAAGCAGGAAGATATTTTAATCTGGAATCAATTGTTAGAGATATACCTGAAAAAACTCTTGATAGATTGTTAAAAACACAATATGTCGATAAACATATACCTGCAGAAGATAAACCTATAGTTAATGCATACAAGCAATATATTGGAGTCAAGGATTTTATGTCTAGATATGAATCTGGCGGGGCAATTAATCCAGAGGAACAAAAGGTTATTTATTCTGCAGCCGCTCATGGAGCTGGAGAAATTGAAGCTGAAAAAAGTCAGGACAGACAAGGCAAAGAGTTTGCTCGTGCAATGGCTGCTGCTGCAGTTGCTCAAAGATTTGTAAGCCCTGAGAAAATAAAGGAATTTGCAAAGAAAGGACTTGAAGTTCAAGCAAAAGAAGCTGAAGAAAGCTACAAATTAATTGCTAAAGGCAAGAATATTCAGGACATAGTTCGCGGCGGAGTCAAAGCTCTTGCAGAAAAGAATTTCCCATTGGCATTCGAGCTGGTATATCGTGCTGAAAGAGATAAACTTGAAGAAGAATAACTCTAATCTTTCTTTTTGCTTTTCTCAACCAAGACATCAACTAAACGAGTCATCTCACTAAGAAAATCTTTGGCTCTCTCGCTCCATTTGTCAAGGTCGTCTCCCTTTACATCGTGAATTTCATGATGGGCAACTGATTTATGAATTAAATAAATTTGATGGAGCTCATGCGCATAATCTAGCTTTAGCATTCCAGTGTCAACAAATACCTCCTTTAACATAGAAGGTATATGTTCAGGACTAGGCGGAAGCTTGCCAGCAGTCATTAAAGCTGCTTGTGCAGAATCAACCATGCACCAATATATACCTTCAACAGCGCTTACTTTGGCTGCACGGCTTCTTAATAAATGGGTTGGTGCTCTCTGCAAAGCAATATAAACAGCTTCAACAGTTGACTTTATCTTGCCTTTTTGCAGCAATATTTTTAATGGATTAAAGAAACCTCCCACGTCAATAAGAACTTCTCCATAACGCAGTATATTTATTATAACTGCATCTCCTTCCATTAAGTCCTGCCACCAAGTTGTGAGCTTGACAGTGTTTACATGCAATTCACGCGGATATGCGCTATTGGATACAAGTTTCCCCATTTCTTCTCTATACCATGCTACAAGCTCCAAATCCCATTCTATTGCAGCATCGTCAATTATAATTATTATGTCAATATCAGACTTTTCTGTAGAGGTATTTTTGGCTTGAGAACCGAATAGAATGCTCGCCTTTATTAATCTGTCAAATTTTTGATGTACTCTTGTGGCAAAGTCCATGGCTATTTCTTTCTCATTAGACCAGCTAGGGCCCTTTTCAGGAGAGCTCTCTTTCAGAGTTTTTACAGCTACCGCTTTCACCTTTCTTTTTTTAAGATTTTGCTCCATATACCTTATATTCCTTACGGCAGACTTATTTTTAAATGTTTACTAGCATGATTTATGAGTTATCTTTTTAGCAGACAGTTTGTGTTTTCTAATTCTTCATTTATCTTGCAGAATTTTCTATATGTTTTATAAAATAAATCAAGATTAGCAGAAGAAAATCCTGTAAATTGCATCATCCTCCCTTTTTTACAAGACTTTCTATACCTCTGCTTCTTCTCCAAGGTCTATGTGCCCATTCATTAATAATAGTGTTGGAAATAGTTTCTATTCGGTCTGTTTTAGAGATTTTCCATCCATAAGATACAAATTCTCTTGCAAGAGAAATTATATCTCCATCTTCAATGCAATTATTATTAAGAAGACTGTGAATATCCACAGCCGCCATGTTTGCATCATTAGTTCCGGCTTCCTTTACAAAATACAGAGTATATATTGTTTGAGATTTGGGCACAAAATAAAATAAATTTAAGTATTTATATGGTGTAGTGTTATTCGTTAGGAGTTCCTGAAAATCTACTTCTTCCACTCATATTTCCCCCAAGTTCAACCGGAAGCGTAGAGAATCCCCCACCATATACTGTGTGATGAATGTCGGGATTTAATCCATATCCGGCGAAATAACCTCCACTCATGCTTCCTCTTGCAGTACTCCAATAAGGAGATGCCTGCATTGCATAAATTGGAGAGCCGAAAGCAGCAAAACTTTCAGCCAGAGGACTATGTTTGAAATGATTATACCAGTCTCCAGTCTCAATTATCTTCTTAGCTTGCTTTGCATATTGGTCAAGAATTTCCATGTGCTTCTTTATAGGCACGTTTCCCATCCCCATTGGCAGTTCAGTATGTTCTAAACCAAAATTATCTGAAAGATGAACGTGCTTGACAAATGGGGCGATTTTTTTAGTTTCTTTCTCTAAATCTTTGTCATCATAACCAAACTTTCTTATCATATTTATATGGCCAACGTCCCAAGTAATGCCAATTTGCTTTTCAGCTATTTTCCTGGCTTCATCTTCACTAACTCCGTCATCCTGCAGCTTTTTCTCGAATTTCTTACGGGTAGATTTAATTAAATCCCTCAAGTCTTCGCCCCGGCTCAATGCTCCCCCTGCGGGAGGATTTTCTATGCTTATGATTGGCGCTTTTTCCCCAAATTTATCATAAGATTTATATGCAATTCCTGCAAATGTATCTGAAGCTTTATCAATGGCAAACTCATTTAATGGCTTGTATATTTTAGGTACATCATTTAAGGTGCTTAAAGTCTTAATACCATCTACAATTTCCTCATTTAGCTTAGCCATATTATCGGGCTTCTCCAGATTTTCTTTATTAATTTTTGGCAGAATTTCCGCCCTGAAAGCTTTAAGCTTATCCAAGTCTTTCTCATTATTAGATAAAACTGCCGCAGAATAAGCTTGATTGTACAGATTCTGAAGCTCATTATATGCCGTTCTTACATAATTTTCAGCATGATTTAACTGACTCATTAATTCGCCTGCTGCTTTCCTTGTTTCTGGGCTAAGAGCGTTAAGATATTTCTGCCCTTCAGGAGTTCGGCTTTTAGCATAAACATTAACTAACTCATCGGTTGTAAGTTTTGTTTGTGGGTCTAGCTGCTTTACTTGCTTTATTGCCGATTCAAGGATAGCACTTGATTGATGAGCATTATAGCTTGCATGTGTCAGTGAGTTATCCCAGTTTTCCTTGTTTAATTTAGTCAGGGTTTGTTCAGCATTTGGAGTTGTATCCTTGAAATAATCTTCTTTTATCTTTAAAGGCGCAAATTTCCCTTCTCTTTCATCAATAACCCAGAATTCGCTTACCTGTTCTTTTCCATCTTCTGTTTTCTTTCTCGTTTTTATTTCTGGCAGGCCAGCAGAAGAATGAAAAGTCACGACTAAATTGCCATCAGAATTAATCTTTTGCCCTCTCTCAACAGCACTCCACATCTGGCGTTCTGCCTGAATCCTCTTTTCTTCATCCCACCCATCTCTTCCTATTCCAGTTGGCTCTACAATCGGCCCATGGAATGTTAATTCAGCTCCAACTAGTTTTCTAAGTTTGTTTAATTCCTCTAAATGTTGATTTGGTATTGATTCAAGTATGTTTGGAGTTATAGCAGATACTTCAACTGCTTTCGTTCCAGTGTTAAACTTATCAGCTACTGCTTTCAACTGATTAGCAGTTCTTGGATCCGTAGAAATCCCAAAGCTCCCGGCAGGAGCTCTATAAGAAGAAAATCCTTGAAATAGCTCATCATTATCAGGATTTATTGTGTAAGCTGCACCCCCGTAAAATTGATAATCTCCCCCCATATTACCTAAACGCCTGCCAGGTATATAAATATAACTTTCACTTAAATATCCCAGGGCATCTTGCGTTTAGTTCTTACTTCTGCCACGCCTCTCTCGGCTTCGTATTTCTTCCCATCATCTTGGATAGGGAAGCGTTCTCTCTGTCTTTCATTTCCGGAAAGAACGTTTTGTTGAGGAGAACTAGTCAACGTTCTTTCATCCCTTAGAAGCATAGGTGATATTTGAGATGCTCTTGCAGACGCGTATTCTTTCTTTAATTCGTCCTGTCTAATTTGAGTTTCATAAGCTGAAAATTCTTTGCTTCTCGCCTGATTATTTGCGACAGGTGTTTGCGCTTGCTCTCGTGGAGCTGCCACCTGTCTTTCTCTATCAACCCTTATCAATGTAGTCGGCCTTTCTGTATCGGTGGAAAGCCATGCCTTGGTTTCAGGCGACTCGTCATTAGTCATTTCCTCAAGGCTAGCTTCCTTTTCCTTATCATTTATCTTCACTTCTTTTACTTTAGGCTCAATCAGCCTTATTATTTTCACCTTAGTCATTATCTATACAATATAAACAATTATTTAAATTGTGTGTTTCAAGCGAAGTAGATTTTATGGACTACACAAGGTCAGGAACAGTAAACAATCCCTTTGACTTCTTGTACAAATCATAAAGTCTATATGCTCTTCTTCTGGCTCCAATTATTGCCTGTGACCTAAGAAGCTCTTCTACTTGTGAATCCTTAGGTATGATTTTCTTGTCGTTGAATTCTTCCTTCTTCTCGCTTTTTTCTTCCTTCTTCTCTTCCTTAGACTCCTCTTTATTTGGCTTGAAAATAGAGAGGAGCTCGGAGAAAGGATTTACATCTCCGCTTTTCTTCTCTTCCTTAGACTCCTTTTTTTCATCTTCTTTCATGAATTCGTCTATGTCTTTCATCATAACCTCAAGACTCTCTCCAGTTGCCCCCTCAACAAGCTGCAAGACATCTTTTAAATCATCCTTTAGCAGTGCGCTCTTGAATATTTTTATTTCATCTTCATTCAGTCCATAACCGCTGAATATAATCTCTATTCTTCCTCTGAAGCCATATCCTCCCTGGTTTGTTCTTTCAGGTATGCTTCTGAAATGGAACTCTACCAGAACAAGTGAAGCGTATTTTCTTAATTTTTTATCTCCTGCAATTTTAGGAAGGTCTCCCTGAGCAATATCCGCATCAGGACTATATGGAGCAGTTCCCATAAGAACAAGCTCCAATATAGATGTATTAAAAGCGCTTACCAATCCAGCGGCGAAGCTCCCAGACCAGCTTTCAGGATTAGCATTCTGTTCCAGTTTTTGAGCCGCTCTTAAATATGGTTTAGCCCATCTTGCGTATAGTTTGACAGTGCTTACTTGGCTTTTCAAATATGTGCGTTCTATCTGGTATCTTTTCCTTAATTCTCTTTCAGACTCGTCTATCCACCGAAAGAACTCTCCTACTCTCTGTTGTATTATTCTTCTTACTCTGTCGTTAAGGTCCAGCCCGCCTTCTCTTTCAGATTTAGTAACATGCTCAAGTGATTCGGCAGACATAAAAGCGTCAATTACAGTTACGTAATCAAACTGCTGTATAAGTCCCTTTAAAGCAGTTGGCCCTCTTTTTACATCAACTGTATCCATCCATATCTGTTTCAATGAGAGCAAAGCTGAATTCTTCTTCGTCTTATCTTCACTGTGATAATCATTATAGAGGGCAAGTCTTATCTTGAACTCTTTAAGATCGTATATTAAGCTAAGTATTGATTTTATAACTTGATTTGCCGAGCCAAGAAGTTTCATCCCTTCCTCCTGCATTTTTGTGGCTTTCATGTTCATTTCAGAGAAATGTCCGGAACCTGGTGAAGAGACGAAGTTGTCTATGAGCTTTTCAGTTTTTTTATATTCTTCAGACATTTTATCAATAATCCAGAAATATGTTGGCTCCAATCCTTCAGAAGTTGAATCATATATCAGAACATTTTTTTGTGCCGGGCTTTTCAAACCGTGCTTTTCTGCCGGGCTTTTAAATTGTATTTCTACAAGGTCCATTGGCTCTGTTTCCCGTGGTTTAGCGATCTCTGCCGCCTTTAGATACCCTTCTTTTGCAGCGACTTCCTTTACCTTTTTTATCAGCTCTCTATCGCTCTTGTCACAGTATAAGTCTGGACGTATTGCCGCTATAAGATTGTGAATATTGACTGCCATGCCTCTTTCTAATTTGCAAAGTTGCACGCTTATTTAAAACTATTGTGTGTTGAGAGTGTTAAGTTTTCGGGAGATAGGTAAGCTGTTAAGTGTTGGGAGTTTTACTCTAAACTTTTAATCAAGGCTTCTTTAAACTCGTTTTCTCTATGTTCCATATAGAAAGGTAGTCCCACCAATTTATATTTTGTTGTTTCTATGAACTTAATTAAGTCATTAGAATTAAATCTTTTCTGAATTGAAAGTAAAAACTGCTCTTTCCATTTATCAGTTTCTTCTAAAAATTGTCCCTTTGGTTCTATAAATATCTGATAAACTAATTTCTTCCCGTTTTTATCTCTCATAAAAAGAACAAAGTCAGGAGCAAAGGCATCTCCATCATCAAAATTGTATAATTTAAAGTGCAGTTCGTTCCTTATAACGTAAATCCAGTCATATTTTTCTTTGAAGTTTTCGTTGATTAATCTATCAATTAAGAGAATAAATGCTTTCTCTTCACTTGTCCCATAGTTTGCATTAAAAACATACCAATTTTTATTTTCTAAAAATTCTTCTTGCCCATCTTCTCTTTTCGTATCTTTTTCTACTTTGATAATCTTGTCAATAAAGATTTTTGATATTTTTTCAGGGAAAAATTCGCTTGTCCCTATATAGTCTTTTTTGTTCAACTTAAATTTTAATTCTATTTCATTAAGAACATTAATAATAGCCAGAAATTTGTCCTTATTTGAGATGTTATCTATATCTTCTTTAATCCCTGAAAATACAATTTGAATATCTGCTAAGTAACTCTTATCTTCCAGTAATTCAGAGATAGATTTAATGTTGGGAATATATTTTTTTATATTTTCAAACTTAAAGAATTCGCTTCTTGCTAAAGCATTTAGAATTATGTGTTTTTGTATTTCTCCTATCTTAATTGTTTTAGTCTTTTTTTCTATCTGTAAATTATCATAATTTTCATCTGTTAAAGCTCTTGTAATCTTTCCCTTCATTGAATAAAGATTAAAATTAAAATCTTTATCTTTAACTCCTAAGTCCGAGAAAGATTTAACTTTTGAATAATCTTTTTTTACCTTCTTGTTTATGTAAACAATTCCATTCTTAAAGAACGGCGATTTTTTGAAACCCTCTTTTAATTTAAGTTCTTTTTCAGTCGTCTTTTCATCCATTAAACCTTCTTCTACAAGAGCTTTTTTTATTTCAGAAATATACCTTGATTCATTTAAACTATGATAGTGTAGTTCTTCCAATATCCTTAACTCATTGTCTAAGTCTTTATCATATTTTCTCTTAAATCTTTCTTGTTCTTCGCTTGTCTTAAATGGAAAATACCTTGCTCCTCTTCCTATTAATTGAGCTTCGGCAATAGTAGTTTTCCCCACCTTACTACCTTTTGCATCTCTTGTTTCATATAGTCTAACAATATCGAACAAGTTTAATACATCCCATCCTTCGTTTAGCTTTTGAACAGCAAAAATAGCTCTTATCTGATTATCATTGTCTTCTAAAGAATTAATTAAAAGTTGATATTTTTCTTTTTCTGATTCTTCATTAACACTTAAACACTTGTTCTCTGCAAAATTAATCTTTAGCTTTTTTATTAGTATATCTATTGATATATTCTCTTTTTCATAAAAGGAAAAAACTTTTTTTATTTCCTTTATATCGGTTCTTGATTTAATCTTGATTATCTCTTCTTTTGAGAGATTTTCAATCAAATTATGAAATAACTCTTTATTCTCATTTGATTGTTCTATTGTCTTTTGTGCTTTAAATAAAATAACTGGTTTTATATTTAGTCCGTGCTTTCCTGCTATGTCCTGTTTATATTGATTAAGAAGAATTGATAATAGTATCCTTTCTCTTCTTTCTAAATCTGCCTGTAAAATATTTACTTCTTTGGAATATCCATCGTTTCTGAAATGTCTTAAATCATACTTGTAAACTATCTTATCTTTATATTTTGTTTCAATATCTTTATGTAGTAAATCGAGGGTTGCGGTGAATTCTAACAGAATATTATCAATGTGCTGATTAAAAACTTTTATAATCGTATTTTCCCAATTTGGTTTTTCAGTTAATTCTTTTTGCTTTGTTTGAACCTGTCCGTGATGTGCCTCATCAGAAAGAATAACAACTTTATTTTGCTTAAAATCTTCAAAAGTTATAGAATTTTCTTTCTCTTTGTTTAAATCAATATGTAATTGTTGAATAGTTGTAAAACAAATGTTTATATCTTCAATATTTACACCTTCAAAATTATTTACATCATTAACTTTTATTTCTTTATTTTCAATATCTATCTTGTTATTAAAAAGATATTTATTGGAGAGATTATTCAAAAAGTTATCTTTGGTCTTTTTTATAATATTATCAGAATTTACAAAAAATAAGAAGTTTCTATATCCCAGATTATATAGATAAAGAATTAACCCAGCCATAATCATGGTTTTTCCGCTCCCAGTAGCCATATTAAATAATAAATGGGCTGGCATTTTTCTTTCAGGATAATTATTAAGATAATAGAAAAACCTTGAAAATGCCTCAACCTGATAAGGTCTTAATGGTAGTTTTTGATTAAGATTTTTTATTATAAAATCAGGGACTTCTCTTTTTAATCCACCTAATTCTGAAAAAGTATCTAATTTCTCATATAGGAATTGTTCTTTTTTAACCATTTCTTAAAGCCCCATAAATTTTTTAGTTTTAGTATTAATATATTTTCCGCCCATATTAATTGGTTTATTCAGTATTATTGGTATTGCATAGGGTTTTAGATGAGATAATTCTAATACCATCGCATTTTTTCTCTCTCTATCTCTAACGTATGTCTTGAACTCTGAAAGATTAAACATTATTCTATTCTTATATTTAGATAAAATCTCTCCAGAATTTAAAAAATATATTTTCTTAATCTTCCCTTCTCCAATAATGGACTTGTTTGAACCAGAAGCATAAAAATAAACTTTCATGCCTTCTCTCAAACTTATTTTAGATTTCTTATTTACAGAAACTCCGAGATACTTCACAAATATGTCTCTTTTCTTTTTAAAAAGGTTATCAGTTATCTCTTGTGGTAGCGAGTATACTACTCCATAAATTTTTTTTGGATTAACCATTTATTCTCCTTGATAGAATTGTTTGTTTAATTCCTTATCTTCCTTATCAACCTTAAAATGAGAATCTTCTATTTCTGAAAGATTAACATACAACTGGTTTTTATTTAACATTTGGATAAGAATTTCTTTTTGTTTATTGGTAGAAAGTTGCTTAAATTCTTCAAGGTGTTCTTCCGCAGTTTTAATATCTACATTGTAATTAATAAAACTCTTCTCTTTCATCTCTTCCCATATTTTAAGAAGTTCTTTAGTATTTTGGGCTTTGTAAATTTTTTCTATAAAATCATCATTGTATCTTGCTAATTCACAATAAACGAAATCTCCACCACCCTTCCAATTCTTCTATTGTTGGGCTTAACTTCCCTTTATCTTTCTCAACCCCAATAACACTCTTTAATCTCTTAACTGAACCATTCTCTTCATAATTAATCTGTTCTATTCCGATATATTGCCTACCCATTTTATGAGCAACTGCCCCCGTAGTCCCGCTACCGAAATGATAATCCAAAACTATATCTCCCTTATTGGTAGACATTTCTACTATTCTCTTAATCAACCTTTCTGGTTTTTTACCTTTATTTAGGATTACTCCACCTTCTTTTGCAATACCCTCCCAAGCAATATCAGTCCAAATGTTAGTGAGAAGATTAGTTGGTGTTTTAATTCCATCTAATTCTCTAACTTTAGATTCATAAAAAGTCATAATTTCTCCATTTAAAACAAGTCTGTTTCTTTTATTCTCTCTTTCAACGATAACAATTTTATCTTTCTTTTCCAAAGATTCCGCCTTAGCTTTTAATGTTTCTTTTCCAGCATCGTTATTAATTGCTGTAAAACGGAATACTTTACTACAATTTTCAAGTGCTTCTTTTCCAACTTCACTCATAAAGATAGATTTCCCAAATTTTTTTATTGCTTCTTTAGACGATTTAAAACCTAATTTCTTCGATACATATTCAGAAATACTTTCTATTTTCCAGTCTTTAATGAGAGATTCCTTATTAACAACAATAAATTTATAATTTTCATCATATTCGCAAGATTCATATTGAGGTATATATTCCCAGTTATCTTTCTTTTTTCCATAAATTAAAATATATTCCGCTGATTCAAATAATCCTCTGTTTACAATCTTAAACCCTGTTGGTGCACGAACTTTTATACAAATCTTATTAATGAATTGTTCTCGTGTAAAAATTTCATCCATTAATATGTGAAGGTATGCTATTTCTCTGTCGCTTATTTGAACAAATATTGCTCCTTTTTCACTTAGTAACTCTTTCGCAACCTCCAACCTATTTTTCATAAAAGTTAACCAAGTAGAATGATTAAAGTTATCATTATAACCAAAACTATCGTTTCCAGTGTTATATGGTGGGTCTATATAAATTAATTTAATTTTTCCCTGAAATTGTTTTTTTATTGAATGTAATGCGAGAAGGTTATTTCCTTTGATAATCAGGTTTTCTTTAATAATTCCTTTCTCATCTCTCTTAAGCTCATTTACTTTTTCTTCTCCTTTTGGAGTATATCTCTTAAAATTGGTTAAAACTTTTGGTTCTAACAATCTATCTATTTCATCTTGTGCAAGAATTTCGTTGAAAAATATTTCTTTTCTTTTGTCTTCTTCTTTTGTCTGTCCGCCCTCAAGAATACAATCTTTAAATGGAAAAGATAAAGCTACTTCTCTTTTCTCTTTTAGTAATTTATCTCCAATAGATAAACCTATTTTATTTTTGTATTTTGTATAAGAATCATTGAGAAAATTTTTATCTTGTATATAATCAATAAACTTATTCATTTCAAAAATCCAATGCCCCTTAATTTCTATAAAGAATTTGTCTTTAATTTCTTTGTTTGATAAAAGAATTGAAATTAAATCTTTATCAATTTTCAACGCCCCATTTATTATTTCTGCTCTAATTAATTCATTATTTTCATCTACAAATCGTGAATCTTTTTTTAGCAATTCTGTAAGTGTATCATTAAATGATTTCATTTTTTATCTTTATTCTCCCTTTTTAGATAATCTTGTATTGATAATTCTATTATTGGCGACCTTGCTGTTACGACTGGTTTTGTTTTTGAACAATAATCGTCCAATTCCTTGAGAGTTTTCTTGGTTATAGAAATAGTTATGCGTTCTGTTCCACCCTCTTTTTTCATAATTTAAATAAGAAGATTGTGACTTATAAGCTTTAGTATGAATGTTATGATTAATCATATCATTACATATTGATACGCCTATTTAATATTTATCTTTTAGAACAAATTTATTTTTTCTTTAAGTTTTCCTTAATAATTTTCTCTAACCAATCAGAAATATCCACTTGTTGCATTATACAATGAATTTTAACCTCTTGCCATATTTCAGGGCTTATCTTAATACTTGTAGTTTTCCTCTCCATAAAGAATTATAGTATTATTGCTTTATAAATACTTCTATTAAGTATTACATAATACTACACTACAACAATGTTTAAATACTATTAGTATTATAGTATTATATGGAAAATACACAAGAATATATTAAGAATTTCTCGGAATGGAGAAACGAAAGAGCTAAGGCAATTTTAGAGAAAGGCAACCCTGAAACTCTTGACGAATTTACTTATTTAGTTCCCTCTCAAACTTCAAACAAAAAATACAAGGTAACTCATATAGATGCTTATTCTTGCGAGTGCGAGGACTTTAAACGAAGATGTCAAGGTAAAAATCTTTATTGTAAACATATTAAAGCTATTCTATTATTTGAGAAGGTTAAGGCGAAATATGAAGTAGGACCACAAGTTGAGAGAGAAATAGAATTAATCATAGACACGCCACAAAAGGATTTATGCCCAGAATGTAACTCTGAAAATTTAATTAAGTCAGGAATAAGAAAAACACAGATTGGAGAAAAACAAAGATACGAATGCCGAGATTGTAAAAAGAGATTTGTTCTTTCGCCAATTAAGAACATTAAAGGTAACGCTAAACTTGTTTGTTTGGCTATGGATTGTTATTATAGGGGATTATCTTACCGAGACATAAGCCACCAATTTCAGCAGTTCTATAATCTAAAAATATCTCATGTTACTATAAGAGATTGGGTTTTGAAGTTCGGCAACATAATGGAGAAATACAGCGAGAAAATTCAACCACAGATTAAAGGGGTATGGAACGCAGACGAAACTTTAATCTTAACTAAAGAGGGCAAGAATAAAGAGAATACTAACTATCACTATGTTTGGAATGTTATGGATAATAAAACAAAATTCTTACTTGCCTCTGAATGTTCTGGGCGTTCAAGAAAAAGCAAAGACGCACAGCACGTTTTTACAGAGGCTTGGAAACAGAACGGAAAAATGCCAAACCAAATAATAGTAGATGGTTATGCAGGTTATCAAGATGGTTGCAGAAAAACCTTTAGAAATTGGGGAAACGAAAGAAAAGTCAAGTTTACTTCAATCAAAGGACAGAGAAAAGCTGTAAACAATAACGCAATAGAAAGCCATCACTCACATCAAAAGGAATTTCATAAAGTAAGGCGAGGAGTTACAAAAGTTCAAGAATATCAAGATGGCTTCAAAATCTTTCATAATTTCGTGAGAAAGAACAGCAGACAAAACCTAACACCTGCGGATAAATGCGGAATTGGAATTAAAGGAAATGCGTGGGAAACTCTACTATTAAACTCAATTAAATACAATAACTCCCGTGACTTAACAGGAGAGGAGAAAATCGTGGAAACTCCCTAATTCCTAACACTCTCTTGTGTGTTAATCTATGATAAAATTACTCATCGCTATCAAGTGTCTTTTGAGCTTCGGCAGGAATTCCATCTGCCATGGGAACTTTTACAATATCTGCAACTTTATCGCCTTCCTTTATTTTTACAACGTGAACTCCCTGTGTTGCTCTCCCCATAACCCTCAAGTCTTTCATTGAAACACGAATTACCATTCCTTTTGTAGTTGTTGCAATTACAGAATCTTTGTCATTTACTGAAAGAGAGCCTATTACATCTCCAGTTTTATCGCTCGTTGCAAGATTTATCACTCCCTTTCCTGCTCTTGCAGTCTTTCTATACTCATCCAAGTCCGTGCGCTTTCCATACCCTTTGATGGTTACCGTTAATATTGTTGTCTTCCCATCTAAAGGCAGGCTTTCAAGAGATACGACTTCATCATTCTTTCCTAAATCAATGCCTATTACACCGTAGCTTGCTCTCCCCATAGACCTTACCTCGTCTGTGCTGAACCTTATCGCCTGGCCCTTCTTGGTAATAAGCAATACTTCTTGATTGTCAGCTACTCTCCGCACATTTATTATCACATCAGACCCATCAACTGGAAGGTTCATTATTCGCACACCGGTGTTTCTTGGTTTGCTTACATCTTTCAAAGGCAGTTTTTTAACCTGTCCTTTCTTTGTTGCAAACATCAAATACCCCTTTTCAAAATCTTTTATTGCCATGACATTTGCTATCTTTTCATCGCGCAAGTTAAGGACGTTCACAATAGCTTTTCCCTTGCCTTGACGTTCTGCCGCAGGCACGTCATTAGCTTTAAGCCAGTAAATTCTTCCATTATTCGTGAAGAACAGCAAATAGTCGTGAGTTGAACATGTAATCATCTTTCTTACGAAATCCTCTTCTTTAAGTTCAGCCCCGCTGACTCCTGCCCCCCCTCTCTTCTGTTCCCTATAAGCTTTAACATCTACCCTCTTTACATATCCTGCTTCACTTATCATTACAACAACATCTTTCTTTTCTATAAGGTCTTGTTCAGTAATTTCTTCAACTCTCTTGATAATCTTAGTTCTTCTCTCATCCCCATACTTGCTTTTTAGTTCATTCACTTCTTTCTTGATTAACTTTAGAATCTCTTTTTCATCTCCAAGTATTCTCTTTAGTTCAGAAATGCTTTCTTTAAGTTTCTTCTCTTCATCTTTTAGCTTTCCTGATTCCAGATGAGTAAGCTGTTGAAGTCTTATTTCAAGAACTGCTTTTGCCTGTCTGTCAGTTAGTGCAAACTTCTTCATTAATCCTTCGTGTGCCGCACCTGTGTTTTCAGATTTCTTTATGAAATCAACCACTTTGTCAATCTCTTTTAATGCGAGAAGCAATCCAAGAACAAGTTCTAATCTGTCTTCAGCTTTGGTTAATTCAAATTGTGACCTTTTACGGACAATCAATTGGCGATACTTGACGTATTCTTCAATGATGTTCTTGATATTGAGTATTCTTGGCTGTTTTCCAACAAGAGCAAGCATATTAGCATCGAAACTTGTTTCAATATTTGTCATTTTGTAAAGTTTATTTAATGTAAATTTAGAATCCACATCTTTCTTTAACTCAATTACTATTCTTACTTTTCCTTTTGCCGATTCATCTCTAAGATCAGAAACATCGGGCAGTTTCTTCTCCGTAGCAAGACGGGCAATAGTTTTGACAAGTTCAGCCTTATTGACCATGTAAGGAATTTCAGTTATTATTATGGCCTGCCTTCCTTTATGCTCTTCAATTGTATGCCTTGCTCTGATTATTATCTTTCCTTTTCCATTTAAGTACATCTCGCGTATTCCAGAGCCGGTAACAATTCCCCCAGTTGGAAAATCAGGACCCTTTACAATATCTGCCAGTTCTTCTATTTTTATTTCAGGCTTGTTGATATATTCTATAATTGCATCAGCCACATCTGTCAGGTTATGGGGTGGTATATTAGTAGCCATGCCTACGGCAATGCCCGTTGCTCCATTAAGTAATAAATTGGGAAGTTTGGCAGGAAGTGTTTCAGGCTCCTTCAAAGAATTATCAAAGTTAGGCCTCATTTTAACAGTCTCCTTCTCTATATCAGTAAGCAATTCTTCAGAAATCTTGCTTAGTTTAGCTTCGGTATATCTTTGTGCTGCCGCACTATCCCCATCCATAGAACCAAAATTTCCCTGCCCATGAACAAGGGGATATCTTAATGAAAAATCTTGCGCTAGTCTGACCATCGCATCATATACTGCTACATCTCCATGCGGATGATATTTACCTATGACTTCTCCTACAACTGTGGCTGATTTTCTGGTCGGCTTGCTGGGATCCAGACCTAACTGATGCATAGCATAAAGTATTCTTCTGTGTACTGGCTTGAGACCATCTTCAACACTCGGCAATGCTCTGTCAACTATGACTGACATAGCATAGTCAATGAAAGATTGCTCCATTTCTTCAACAATTTCCACAGCGGCAACTCCTTTTTCAGACCCTATCTGTTCTTTTTCTCTTCTCTTCTGCTCATCCGCAAGTATTTCTTGCTCAATCTTGTCTTCTTTCTCTCCGTTTGCGTCTTTTGGTGCCATTTTTATTTCTTTAACCTGGTTTTAATTATCTCTTCCTTTGTTGGGAAAATAACATCTTTAAATCCGCAATTTTTACAAAACATTGCCCCGCTAGAGAACTCTATCATTGAGCCCTCGATAACTACATTTTCACTCCTGCATTTTGGACAAAATTTTTTTTCTGACATGTTAAATATCAATTTGCGCCTCGTGCGCGCGTTCTGCGATGAACTGCCTTCTAGGCTCAACATCATCACCCATAAGTTTTGAAAATGTCTCATTTGCCAGAGCCGCATCATCAATTGTAACTTTCTTAAGCATCCTTGTCTTTGGATTCATTGTAGTCTCCCATAGTTGATCTGCATTCATTTCTCCCAAACCTTTGAATCTCTGTACATCAATATTATTTCCTAATTTTGAGATAATTTTCTTCAACTCTTCATCACTATATACATAATGGTCTCCCCTGCGTCTGACTCTGTATAGCGGGGGTACAGCAATATATAAATTGCCGTTTTCTATTATTTTTGGTATAAATCTGAAGAAAAAAGTAAGAAGAAGCGTGCGAATATGTGCGCCGTCTACGTCTGCATCAGTCATAATGACCAGCTTTCCATATCGTAATCTCTCTAAATCAAATTGGTCTGTAATTCCAGTGCCTATTGCAGTAATTAAATTTGCAATTTCTTCATTTGACAGCACCTTTACTGCATTTGCTTTTTCAACATTCAGTATTTTACCCTTGATTGGAAGAATTGCCTGATATTCCTTGTTTCTAGCCATTTTTCCGGAGCCTCCGGCGCTGTCTCCCTCCACGATAAATAGTTCAGATTCTTCTTTTTTATTGCTTGAGCAATCTGCAAGCTTTCCAGGCAATCCGCCGAAGCTAAATGCGTTCTTTCTTCTGACAAGTTCCTTTGCTTTTTTTGCGGCATTGCGTGCTTTTTGCGCTTCCATCGCCTTATCTACAATGCGGCGCGCTATTGTGGGGTTTTCTTCAAAAAACATCAGCAATGAGTTCATAGTTACGCTGTCTACTATTCCCTTTACTTCATTATTTCCAAGCTTTGTTTTTGTCTGCCCTTCAAACTGCGGTTCAGGAACTTTTACAGATATTATTGCTGTAAGTCCTTCTCTAACGTCCTCGCCAGTAAAATTCTCATCCTTGTTCAGCTTGTTTTTATTAGAATAATCATTTATTGCACGTGTTAAGGCAGTCTTGAATCCAATTACATGAGTTCCGCCTTCTACAGTGTTGATGGTGTTTACAAAACTCAATACATTCTCATGATATCCTCCATTGTATTGCACTGCGCACTCTACCATTACCTTGTCCTCTTCCTTGACAAAATAAACCGGCTTATGCAAAACATCTTTGTTTGTGTTTACCCACTTGACAAATTCAACAAGCCCTCCCTCATAATGAAATACTTCTTTTTTCCCACCTATATCATCTTTAAGCGTTATCTTGACTCCTTTGTTTAAGAATGCAATTTCCCTGAATCTAGTCTCAAGAACCGAAAATTCAAATTTCGTAGTAGAAAAGATAGTTTCATCAGGATAAAATGTAACTTCTGTTCCTGTGTCTTTTTTCTCGCATTCTCCGATAACTTTTAAGTCGGAGAACGGCTTGCCTATTTTGTATTCTTGTTTGTATATTTTGCCTCCTTTCCTTATAGTCACACGCATTAGTTTGGACAATGCAGCAACTACGCTTATTCCTACTCCATGCAATCCTCCAGATACCTTATAGCTTGACTTGTCAAACTTTCCCCCTGCATGCAGTTTTGTGACTGCTATTTCCACAGCGGGCCTCTTATATACTGGATGCATATCTACAGGAATGCCCCTCCCATTATCTGTAACAGTAACACTTCCGTCTTTGTTGAGGGATACTTCAATAAGGTCGCAATATCCGCCCATTGCCTCGTCAACAGCATTGTCCACAATTTCATATACCAAATGATGCAGTCCTGCCTTGCTCGTGCTACCTATATACATAGCGGGGCGAAGTCTTACTCCTTCCAACCCCTCTAATACTTTGATATTCTCAGCTTTATAATCTTTAGAACTTGTTTCTTTATCAGCCATAAATCACCTTTTACGTCTAAACGAGACGGCTATCCTTTAAAAACCTTTCTGCAATATATAATAGATTTGCCGACGATAAAGCTCCGAACTTTTAATGGGGGCAAATTATGGCAAAAATAAGTTTTCCGGCATAAAAAATCACTTTTTCTTAACTTCAGGAATTTTCTTTTCAGTTTCAGCAGCTTTATCTTTTTGCCTTGATTTTTCAACAATTTTTTCTCTGGCTATTCTGTAGGATTCTGTCCATTTAAGTTTTCTTTTATCTCTTGTAAGTTTAAGAGTGTTCTTCCTGCATTTGCTTGAGCAAAAATATTGTATAGAACCATCATTTTTAATTAAATGCACTCCTCTAACAGGCGATTCTTCTCTGCCGCAAAAAAAGCATTTGACCATTAAGCTCCTCTCCTCTCTCTGCTTCCCCGTATCCTGCGCGCTTCAATTTCAGTTTCGCGTAAGGTAAGTAAGTCTCCAACTCTTATTGTGCCCTTTACATTTCGCCTCATGCTTCTTCCTTTGTTTCTACCATCCAATACCTTGCATTTTATTTGAGTAATCTCTCCTCTTGCGCCAGTTCTACCTATAATTTCCTCAACTAATCCATTTACCGGAGCATCCGTAGAAACTCTGCTAGGTTTGGAAACATTGCCCCCCTCATTAGGAGAGTCTTTTGTTTTTTGAGTTTTTGCCATAAAGTTTCACTCCTACTTTGCCTTCAGGCGGGCAACTTCTGCTTTAACTTCGCCTGCATCTATGATGGCTACAGCAGCAGCTTTCACTCCAATGCCAACCGAAAGACCTAGCTTTTGTTTAGAATCAACTTCAACACACGGAATATCTTTCTCTTTAGCTAGAATTGGAAGATGAGCTACAATTTCTTTTGGTTCAACATCTGCCGCATATACTACTAATTTAGCTACACCTAGCTCTATTGCTTTAGTAACTTCATTTACTCCCTTGTCAACTTTTCCTGTTTTCTTTGCTTTTTCAACTATACTATAGAAGTCCATTGTGGCCTCCGTAATTTATACCTCATCGGTTTAATATAACTGAAAAAATAGGTTTATAAATCTTTTTACGTTGTTAATAAGAATGCAATGTAGCAAACAAGATTAATTTTAAACAATTTTAAGGGCAAGGCAAGAATGGCAACGATACATATTTTTGAGTATCAAAAAGTCCTTGCGTTTACCGCACCCTTTAGGGTGCGGTGGTTCCCGACATAATATACCTTTATAAATTTCAATTTTATCCTATTGGTTATGAGAGCAATATTTGATGGGTAGGACTATATTCTCCTATTAGAAAGGAGAACTCAAGAATTGCAAAGATTACGGGAAGGAAAACTTGAAGCACCATTAAAAAAGGCGTGGGAACTAGATAAATATTCAGGCAAAACAGTAAGTTTAGAATTGACAAATACAGATGCAATAGATGGGATAGAACTAAAATATTTGCCAGATAATGCTGAAAACTGGGAAGCAATTCAGAGAGTTCAAGTAAAATTAGATAATTGGGCATATAATCATGTTAGAGAGTATGGACAATTCGGAACAAGATATAATGGTTCTGATAAAATTGAAATTATGAATGGTTTTCCTGAAGAATTATAATAATAGAATATAAACAAATTTAAATATACATGAAAGTAACTAAAATAATGGCAGAAAAATGGTATAATTCACTTATAGCAAATGGAATAGGAGCATCAACATTAATTTTCTCTATAGCTTATAGTTCAATAATTTTTATGAAGGGTTGTTCTTCCGCTATTGGTATCAATGATGGATTAGAGATGGTTAAAGAAATTGAGATGGAAAAGATGAAAAACAATTATCTTATAAAAGAAGCTGATTTGAACGGAAATGATATTTCAGATAAGTTTTATGTTATTGATGGGAAAGTGGCTGTTGTAGAATTAGACGGAAAGCCAATTATCAACCGGTCTTTAGATTCTGAATTCTAAGAATATAATTTTCTGTTTGTGCATCTTCCCTAGTCTTTTATTGATTTGAAATTTATGGGTAGGAGGAAAGAGAAACTCTATGTATAAAGCGGATAGATTAACGTAATTGTTGAAACTATCTAGAAGTAATAGAGAGAAAGATTTATATATTATGTATTTTTGCTAAAAGCATGAGCGTAAAAGAATTAATTACATATATAGCGACGGGAGTAGTTTCTATTATGGCTTATAATGGAATATCATATTTAGATGGCAAACAGCCATTTAATACAATTCCTAGAGCCAATACTATTCAGGCAGAGTATGTAGTTCCGAATAAGCTTGAAATTAAGTTAATAGATCTTGAGGGGGATGGACAAAGAGAGACTATTATAAGATATGACGAAACTAATTATCTTTTTAAACTTGATGAAAAAGGAGTTCCATTAGCTGAAGCTTATGAGGTTAGACCTCCTAAAGTAATTCCAAAGAAATAAATCTTTCTTTTTTTTCTATCCTCTTCAGTAATTTTGTTTAACGAAAATTAAACAAAATATTGCATTACTTAATACTTAGTTTCTGAATATAAAATTATGAGAAATCACTGTAATTTCTCTGTATCTATAACGCGATGCCCGCTAGACCTTAAAAATCTCTTTTTTATGTTCATTTTCTCCAATTTATCTGAACGTCATCTGTGCGCTGGCGCGGTTTGATATCTACTTCCTCTGGGCTTTTAGGATAATCTCCTGCATTGAACATTATTTCTCCGGTATATGCAATCATTGCTCCATTATCTACTAAGAACTCTTTTGCAGGACAAAAAAACTTAGCTCCTCTCTCTTTACACATTATCTTGCACATTTCCTGCAAACGGGAATTGCACGCCACTCCACCCCCTAAAACTAATTCCTTTTTTCCGGTATGCGCCAGAGCACGTTCTGCTGCTTCAACTAGCATTGCAAAAACTGTCTCCTGCAATGAGAAGGATAGCTGTTCAAGTGAAATTCCTTTGTCAAATAATTGCTGTGCTTTTGTTTGTATTCCGGAAAAAGAAACATCCATACCTTTAATTGAATACGGTAGCTCTATGTAATGAAGGTTATCTTTTTTTGCCTCCAATGCCTGTTGCTCTATTTTTGGTCCCCCGGGGAAGCCAAGTTTGGCATATCTTGCAATTTTATCAAGAAGATTTCCAACTCCAAGGTCAAGCGTCTCCCCGAAAACACGGTATTTTCCATAAGCATAAGCAATAATCTGCGTATTGGCTCCGGATACATATAGCAAAACAGGATCTTTCGCTCCAATGCTCTGCCCTATCTCAAGATGGGCTATGCAATGATTTACAGGAATTATTGGCACACCTAATTTTTCAGCTTTTTCTCTTGCAAATCTCAATCCGGCAAGAAGACAAGGAGAAAGTCCGGGTGCATTTGACAGGGCAATCGCAGTTATATCATATTCATTAATTTTTGCTTTATTGAGAGCTTCGGAATATATTTTTAGGGCTTTAGAGACGTGATGTTCAGCCGCTTTCAAAGGCACAATTCCTTCTTTTTCCGTAGTGTACATATCTCTCACATTTGCAAGGAATTTGCCTTTCCTTGCAATTCCAACTCCAAAAGTATGCGCAGTGCATTCAATTCCCAAAACTATATTTTTACCATTTTTTATTGACTTCATCGTATATTTCCTTGCTGCCTATATAAGTTTTCTCTGCTTATAAATTTGCCCTACTGACGGCAATTATATATAATACAAATCATTATAATATGATGAGTAAAAATGCGCTCCTTGCTGTTCTGGAAGCCCATGGTTTCAACAATTCAATTATTAAGGCATTCAAGGCTATTCCAAGAAAGATTTTTATACCTATTGGAGAAAGAAAATATGCATATGAAGATGTGCCTCTTCCTTTAGTAAATGGAGCAACTATATCTCAACCATCAACAATAGCTTTTATGCTCAAACTTCTTGAATTAGAAGATGAGCAGAATGTGCTTGAGATAGATTCGGGTTCTGGCTATGTGCTTGCGTTGATATCAGAGATTTCAAAGAAAAGCAGGATATATGGTTTAGAAATAATAAAAGAACTTGTAGATTTATCACAGAAAATTCTTATAAGATATCAAAATATATCAATTATTCATAAAGATGGTTCAAAAGGTCTCCCAGAAAAAGCTCTTTTTGATAGAATTTTAGTAAGTGCCGCAAGTGATAAAATTCCAATTCATCTCTATAGCCAGCTCAAAAAAGATGGGATAATCGTTGTGCCTATGCAGCATTCTATCTTTCAGATTAAGAAAACGGGGGAATATGTGGAAAAAAAGAATTTCCTGGATTTGTATTTGTGCCTCTTGCCAAAGACGCTTCTGTTATATAGAATTTATCCCCTCACCAAGAGTCGAACTTGGGTGTTCCGGGTTCTGCCATGTTTGCATCCAAACACGTCTTGTCACGTTTCATCTTATTTCCTAGTGGAAAATCCACGCTAGTCATTGACTACAGCCGGACGCTCTACCGTTGAGCTATGAGGGGATAAGATTTTCACAGCAGGAGCATATTTAAAGATTACTTAAGCAGCTCTCTAAAATTATTCCTGACTTTTTCCTACGCTGTCAGAGACAAAAAATGCCCTGTTGGATATAATTTCATGGGTATCTCCGCCTTTTTCAAACACGGCTACAGCAGGAGGTAATTCGTATCTTCCGAGTATGTCAATTGTAGAGTATACAATGTATGAGAATACTCTCTCCTCTCCTGCTTCCAATCTATCTATATTCCAGAATAATCTTCTTGTGGAAGAATCAAACTTATCAGGTTTAGTCCCGAATTTTTCATAAAGTTTAGTCATTCCAGGAAGCCTGTCCACCAACTGTACACTATCTACATGGCTTCTTGCCTTTATGCTTACTCTGACTTTTAGTGCAAACTGTCCGCCTCTAGTCTTTACATAAGATACTTCCTTTATCACTTTAACATGAGTTCTTGAATATCTGCTAACAAGCAATCCTACAACAACAATCAATAAAAGAAGTATGAATGGCAGAGTATAGTTAGTGGTTGTTGTAACAAACCATGACTCTCCAGGCGTTAGATTCTCTTCCCACTGGTATTCAACAATAAGCCCGGAGCGTTTTTCAGATAATGGCTCTCTTGAATATGAAGTAAATAATCTTGTCAATACATCTCTTTTCGTAGTTATTGTGTCTGTCAATTGTGTATTTCCCTCATTTGTCTTTTTTATAGTAGTTTGTTTTACTATTATTCCGTCAGAAATTGTTGATATTGAAGTTCCCTGCTGCTCTAAATAATTTAATATGCCTTCAATTCTGGCATTAGCATCCTCCAGAGTAACTGAAGCGCTTAAGATATATCTTCCTGCATTAAGCTTTCTTGCCTTTTCCATATTTATCGGTATAGAGAAAGTTTGAGATTCATATGGTTTAAATGAGATAATTCGGCTTTCGTCAAAAAATTCAGACCTCAAGGAGACTTTCATATTGTTTATATATGTATTCTGGACGTTTGCAAATGTAACATTAACCATTGTATCTCCTGGTTTGAAGTTGCTTCCCTCAATGGTTATTGTATCTTCAAGCTTTGCAATTGTTATAGTTAAAGTGTCTTTGAAAGATTCTCTTCCTTTTATCTGATATTCAAATATATAAGGCCCCGGTATCTTTCGTATTGCTTTGTTAGGATATGCTTTTACTTCTATAGTTGTTTTTCCTGTTTGTATTTCAAATGTCCCTCTTGGACTAAATGATACTCCAAGTAGAGAGAAAATTTCCACAGAATCTGCCTGCCCGTTATTAGTTATTATAAAATCAAAGACGGCAGGATTATCAAGTTCGGCTATTACCACTGAGCCCTTATCTATCTTCTCAACTGAAATAGCAGCTATTACAGAAGGAATTATTAGCAGGGATAATATGCTTAGAAAAATTAACCTCTTATTCATGCTGACTTTATGGGTGTGTGTTATATAAATATTTCTATTGTTTTGTATTTTTATAGGAAATCACTTTAATAATCACACTCTCCGCCGTGATTTCCAACTTTAATTGCTCCAAATAGGTCTTCCTATATTGCCACGATTTAAAACGACTTAAACTAACCGGGTTTTAACTATAATTTTCTAGAAATTTATATGGGCAGAGAAATAGAAAATGATATAAAAGAAAGAATCTCAATTAAACTTTATTTGAAAAAAGCAAGATTCTGGATGTGGAGCAGTACTTTACGCAAAGTAGAAGATATTATCATAATTAGAGAGTCACACCCCATTTTTCTTATGATAATTGTTATTACTACCTAATTACATAAATAGAAAGATTTATATATGCTTTAAAGATAACTATTTTATGGATGATGTTATAGATAAATTAGAATTTATGACGGAAGCTGCACATGGTATGTATAAGTGCATCAGTGATGGAATTAATGGATCAAGATTAGGTCCAATCTCCAATGTCCTTTTTGATAGAAGTCATGATCCTTCTCTCAATTCATTTTACATAGCGGAAATTTATAATATAAGAAATAATCCAACTGAAAAACTGCATGAACTAGCAAAAGGTTATTGGACGAGTTATGGAATAGAGCCGTATATGGTCTCACGAGATCTAAATTTTCTTAACTGCCGCAAGTTCGGCCAAATACTTGGGATGCCTGCTTTTATGGTGCAAGTCAGTTCTATTAGTTCTAAAGAAAGTCCAGCTGCCTTAATATCAATTACTGACCTTGTTCATGAAGGATTAAACAAGGCGATATTTGAAGGTTTAAATAGAATTTTTTACAAATACCCTGAGATAATCAATACGTTTTCAATGATAGATAAAGGTAATTAGAATTCTTGTTCTTCAATTGACTCTATCTTGTCTTCTTTAGGTTTCTTTGGCTGGCTCTTGCTTGACGCGGGCTTGCTTTCATTATTTCCAAGAGATTGCTGCTGTATTGGCGCCTCAAGAAGTTCTTTTTCATCAATTGAATTAATTGCTTTTTTAAAAACGGCGAAATGCTCCGCCGGTATGCGCGTTCCCGCCTTAGTAAAACCTGTATATCTTTCAGACTTTACAAATTCCCTTATTGTAACTCCCCGCCTTCCTCCAAAATCATCAACTCTAATTACTATATCAGTCTCACCATTTTTAGGTATTCTATCTATATCTTTTTCCATATAATTTAAGCGACTTTATTCTATTTAAACATTCGCATACCTTATAGCAATATATTTAAAGAGCAGTCTAAATTTAAATAACTATGGGTGCAATAGGAAATATAAAATCCACCGAAGAGACATTCCAGGAATTTCCAGTAATTCAGTGTGACGGATGCATATATTGTCAGACACTCAATCAAAGAAAAGATAACAATTGCATGCATCCTAAATTGCAATTAAGTGATTCTCAAGGATTAACATCTAATAAAGAATCGTGTGCTAGACAGAACTGGATTTTCTTTAAACCTCTTCTTGAAGAGCTGATATTATGTGAAAAATGGCTCATAACAATAAGAGGAAGAAGGATTATTGAACCAATTTCTTTTGGAACTCTTGAAACAGAAGCGCCGAGAAATTATCTGAATGTAAGCAGACTTTATAGGGCGGCAATCAAGCTAGGTTATAATGAACTAGAACAGGCAAATTCATTTGCGTATCTCAACCCGCCAGATTCAAAAGTCCTGCAGGTGCATTTTATGCAGGTTTGTAAGTGAAAAGACATAAAAATCAAGAGTTTCTTTGATATTCATGAAAAAATTAAAAATAGGCGGCATCTGTCTGAATAATCCTGTTGTTCTTGCACCTATGGTAGATATAACCGATGCAGCTTACAGAAAGATATGCAAGCAAGCCGGAGCAAGTTTAGCGTATATAGAAATGTTAAATATTGGAGCAATATTGCACAAGAATAAAAAAACAGAGCAGCTTATGAAACTTTATCCGGGAGAGAAGCCGGGGGCAATTCAAATTACGGGCAACAATATATCAGAATTTAAGAAAGTTGCACCTTATCTTTCCAAATATGATTTAATAGACATTAATTGCGGCTGTCCTTCAATTCGCATTACAGGAAATCAATCCGGAAGTTACTTGTTAAGAAATCCTCAAAAAATTAAAGGAATGATTAGAACCATGAAAGATGCGGGTTTTACTGTTACAGCAAAAATACGCTTAGGTTTCAAGAAAAACAATGTTTTGACTGTAGCCAAGTATGTGGAGAAAGCCGGAGCCGATGCATTGACTATTCATGCGCGCATGGCTTATCATGGTAATGACGTACCTGCCGAATGGAAATGGATTGCCAAGGTAAAGAATAACATAGGAATACCAGTTATAGGAAATGGAGATATTAATTCAGGAAAAAAAGCTCAAGAGATGCTTGAAATTACGGATGGAGTGATGATTGCTCGTGCCGCAATAGGCAATCCTCTTATATTCAGAGATATTTTGTATTATCTGAATAAAGGAAAAGAGAGAGAGAAAAGTTTTAAGGATAATCTAAATCTCTTCATTAAATATCTTGAGCTATCAAAAAAATATGGCATTGCAGATATTTCAAGAATAAAATATCTGGGAAGTAATTTTATAAGAGGCATACCTGGAGCCGCATCATGGAGACAAAATCTAATGCAGAAAAAGAATATAAAAGAATTGGAAGAATTTGCAGGAACAATATTGAATTCAGTCTAAGTTGGTTCCTATCTGTTGCATATGAAGTGCGTGGTTTATCAGAAAAATCTACATAACAAAGTTATCTTCTCATTCCGCGCGAGCTATATGAACGTCCGCGTGAGAAACTTTGACGTGAATCTCTTCTTCCGCCAAACCCTCTGCCCTCTCTAGAATCTCTTTCTCTGTGTCCTCTGCCGCCGCCAAGCCCTTCTCTTCTGTATCCGCCACCACCGCCACCGTATTGTCTTCCGCCAAACCCTCTTCTCTGGAATCCTCCTCTGCGTTCACCCTGCTCAAATAGACGGACCTGCACTGATTGTATTTGTGGAAGATTTTCTTGGGTAATGTGAAGAGATGAGTCCCGGAGCACATTTCTGAAGTTATCATAATCTCTTGGAGAAACGATGCTTACTGCTTTTCCTTCCTTGCCTGCACGTGCCGTCCTTCCAATTCTGTGAATATATTCTTTAGCGCTTGGAGGAATATCATAATTATAGACATGAGATACTCCTTTGATGTCCAGCCCACGAGCAGCAACATCCGTACATACCAAAACAAATACTTTTCCCTTATGAAAATGTTCCATGATTGAGTTGCGTTTTGCTTGTGTTAATCCTCCGTGAATTGCTATTGCATCAACTCCGTTTTGCTGTAAATTGCGTGCAACAAAATCCGTATTTCGGCGGGTATTACAAAATACCATAACCAGTCCCGGATGTTCATGCTGAAGCAAGTTTGCAAGTAAGGAAAATTTCTGATGCTGTGGAACATCATAGTATGCCTGTTGTAGTTTTGAAGGGTCAACATAGCTCTCAACAGAAACTTCCACTGGGTTATGCATATATTTTTTTGCAATGTGTGATATATCTTGGCTTATTGTGGCTGAAAATAGAAAAGTTTGTCTTTCTTTTGGGCATTGGGAAATTATTCTCTCAACATCCTCTATAAAACCCATGTCAAGCATCCTATCTGCTTCATCCAGAACAAGAGTCTTTACTTTTGAGAGACGGAGTGTGCCGCGCTCAAGATGGTCAAGTATTCTCCCAGGAGTTCCAACAACAACTTCTGCGTTTGCAATTTGCTCAACTTGCGGCCCTAATCCAACTCCGCCATATACCATGGCAATTCCTAATTTGTTGAAGCGTGAGAAAGTATAAATTGCCTTGCCTATCTGCTCGGCGAGTTCACGCGTGGGAGTTATTATCAATGCCTGCACACCAGCACCACGTATAATCTTTTCTATAATGCTGCTGCCAAATGCCAGAGTTTTGCCGCTTCCGGTAGCAGAACCGCCAATAATATCTTTTCCAGCTAATGCTAAGGGAATTGCCTTCTGTTGTATTTCCGTAGGTTCCTCAAAACCCAATACTTCAAGGGCTTTAAGCATGTTCTCGCTCAATCCTAGTGCTTTAAACTTTTCCATAAGTATAGATGAGAAATAGTCAGTTTCCTGATATCTCTCGACACATATAATAATAAATCAAAGAAAAATGCCTATTTAAAGCTACGTATTTCGATATTTGTTTCAAAACTATAATTTTGAGTTGCCTTTATCGCCTCTTCCATATATTCCCTATTTTCTTGACAGTTACATCCAAACCTATTTGTAATGTATATTCCGAGAGCCATTAAACCTACTAATCCGACGCTTCCAAATTTAATGGCCTTTCTTATATTTATATCATCTTCATTCATATAAATATGAAGATTTATGGTTTTTAAAAATTACTTATTGCTCAAACTGGATGCAATACCATTTAGCTCGCTACGATTTACAGTTTGAGGCTTAAAAATACCCTTTAGCTTGATGGGATTTTTATTGCTCAAACTGGATGCACTACTCTCCAGCTTGCTATGGGGATAGCGAAGGTTTAGAAATTCTCTTTATTTTCTCTCAATTTTTGGGCCTTCCGGAGTATCCGAAATAGAATAGCCTTCGTCTTTAAGCCTCTGACGCAGAGAATCAGATTTTTTCCAGTCCTTATTCTTACGGGCTTCTTCTCTTTCCTTAACCAATTTAACAATTTCACTGGGAATAGCAATTCTTTCCTCTTTCATTTCCGCCACTCCCAGCCCTAAAACCTTATCAAAATGCTCAAGCATCTTTAATTTCTCATAGCTATCAAATTCTTCGTCATCCAGTGATTTCTGGAATATTTGCAGGGCTTTCTGAATGTTCAAATCATCATTAATCGCCATAACAAATTCTTTCTGATACTTTTCTGTTTTGTCTTCGCCCTTGCTCTTTTTTTCCTTTAAATATATTATCTTTCTTTTAATTCTCTCGTATGCATTTTTTGCTGCATCAAGATTATCAAGGGAAAAATTAAGGGGTTTATGATAATGCGTAAGCAAGCAGAGATAACGAAAATGCATAGGATTATATCCTAAATTTTCAAGCTCTGAAAGAGTGTACAATCCTCCAGACGATTTTGACATTTTTTCTCCTTTAAATAGCAAGAATGCGCCATGTATCCAGTAGTTTACGAACTTTTTTCCTGTAACCGCCTCGCTCTGGGCTATTTCATTAGTATGATGTACGGGAATATGGTCCTGTCCTCCAGTATGTATATCAAATTTCTTGCCTAAATATTTCATGCTCATGGCACTGCATTCAATATGCCATCCTGGAAATCCAACTCCCCAAGGAGATTTCCACTCTTGCTGTCTAACTCCCGGAGTCTCTGAAAATTTCCATAATGCAAAATCTGTTTTTGTCCTTTTGCTTCCGTGATTGACTCGCTTGCCTTGCTGAAGCCCGGAGATATTGAGATTTGCAAGTTTTCCATAACTCTTGAATTTTGTGCTGTCAAAATAAATTCCATCATCTGTACGATAAGTATATCCTTTCTTTTCCAAAGTCTTGATAAGCTTGATTTGTTCATCAATATGATCTGTCGCCTTGACCCAGAGATTTGGCTGAAGAATGTTTATTTTTTGCAAGTCCTTATTGAAGACTCTAAAATATTCTTCGGCTATTTCATGTGCAGAACGGCCTTCTTTTTTTGCGGCCCTTTCCATTTTATCTTCTCCTTCGTCCGCATCCGATGTTAAATGTCCAACATCAGTTATATTGATAATATGTTTAACTTTATATCCATTGTAATTTAAGATTCTTTTTAAGACATCTGAGAATATATAAGTCCTCAAATTTCCGATATGCTGATACCAATATACTGTTGGACCGCAAGAATATATCCCTACATCTCCTTTTTTAATTGACTTAAACTCTTCTTTTTTTCTCGTGAGGGTGTTGTAAAAGTACACTTTTTCCATTACTTTTATAGAAGAAAAGAGATTTTAAGGGTTTCTGTTTCTTACGCTTGAATTTCTCTGACGCTCATTTTCTTATATACTAAGCCATCACTCCCAACTCCATCGCTTCTCCAATATACTGCGATGTTAGGCTTTCCTGATTCAGAGCCATCGCGCTGACCATTTGCAAGCTTTAAGGCTGGATTTATACCAGTAGCACAAGCCGAGCCTCCAACTCCAAAGTTATTGCCATTATCTTCAAATTCATTGACTTTTACCCATGTCCCCCCATTCAGACCATCTGTTTCATCTAAGTAAAGCTCTAGCTTAACATTCCCATTTGGTAAATCATAAACAACATACTTATATCCAATCCATACATTCTTTGGAAGGCCACCTGACCATTTTGGCTTGCTTGAAACTACTTTTGAAGAAGGATGTCTTGTTTCTTTTTCAAAGTCTATCTTTCCATCATGGCGCATTCTTGCCGCTATGCCTCTTGTGTCGCAGAGATTCTTTGTCTCTTGAGCAGTTGTTCCATGATTTGTTCTTGCTACTCCTACGATTCCACCCCAGTTGATATTGCTGTCTGAAACTCTCATAGCATACACAGTCATTTCTACATTTTCCCAGCTTTCTTTCATTTCAGGATCATGAATATACATTCTAGGGACTGATCCAGTAATCTTGAATAATCCATCTCCGTCAACCTTGTAATTAGCGCTTCCGTGGTCTGCATCAAACCAAGAGTCTTGCGGGTCTTCACCTGAAAATTCTCTTTCTACTCCGTTATCCCATTTTGAGAACCATTCCTTGCCAGAAGTAGAATAGACTTCCTTTATTCCGAATTTATCTAATTTGATTAATGAAGAGTTTTTTGTGTCATCTAGAGATACAGATGGTAAAGTATTGTTTGTTGAATTTAGAGAGATATTAATTACTGATTCTATAGGGGAATTGTCCAAAAGCGAGGCAGAGTCGTAAATAGAATTTATCTCGGATTCTTTCAATGCTCTATTAAATATGCGTAAATCGTCTATTGAACCATCGAGATAGCTTTTTCCATCCCTGGTGCCTACTTGGAGTGGGGCTTTACCGTTCCTGGGAATTATCCCTTCTTCTTTGAGAGATGTGCTGTCTTTCAAAACACCATTTTTCCAAAGTTGAATATGCGTCCCATTATAGACTGCAACAAGATGCATCCATTCTGTCTTGTTTATTGGATCTTGAACATACACGCTAGCTCCTGCTCCCCCATTTGAATTGTACATAGAGAAACTAACTCTATCATTGCCGCTCTTGCTAGAGCCATTAAATTGTCTAAATACATATTCATGGTTTTTTGGTATGCCCTTGCCTAGAAAGTTAATATAGTCTCTTTGACTTCCTTCACCTACAAAGTTAGTCTTGTCAAATCTTATCCAAAATGCTATAGAAAAAGAGTTTTTATTACTTGGACTTAGATAATTGCTGTCTTTTATTCTTATCCTGTCATTTATTCCGTCAAATTCAATAGCTCCATCGTTTTTAGGACCTCCAGAACTATTCAATTTAGCCCCATAAACTATTCCATTTAAATTATTTCCAGACAAGTCAGAAACAATGATATTCTTGCTTGCGTTCTGCATTTTGCTAAAATCATAATACAGGACTTCTTCATACTCTGACAATGCAAGCACTCCGGCAATTCCTTGTAGCATAACCAGTGCAACTGTTATCATAGTTAGCGAAATTCTTTTTTTCATGTATTTGTGCTGGAAATGAACGATATTTAAACCTTATGAAAGTTGTCTTTTTTCATACACCATTTTCAGATGGCGACGCAAACACCCGGGTTTTTAAGGAGTATTTAAACTTCTTTTTAAATGTTTAAAAAGCCATGTGTAGAAAAAATAATCTGTTATATATTTCATAAACATATGCAATTTAGAAAATATGGATAACTTCATTTCTTATATCCCTCAGAAGGGCAGTTCTCTGTATTCAATAATAAAAATCCCAATCACAGCAAGCTATGATGTATAAGACCTATTTTTAGCAATGACTATAATCTCTTTGCCTCAATTATCTTTACTTCTTTTATTGGGCGGTCATTCGCATCAGTAGGCGCTTTGCCTATTTTATCTACAATATCCATTCCCTGTACAACTCTCCCGAAAACAGGGTGTTTGCCATCAAGAAAATTATTGTCAACAAGATTTATGAAAAACTGGCTGCCTCCAGTATTTGGTCCGGCATTTGCCATTGATATTGTGCTACGGTTATTTCTATTATTTTCACCAAACTCATCTTGTATCATATACCCTGGACCGCCTCTTCCAGTGCCAGTTGGGTCTCCTCCCTGTATCATAAATCCATCTATCACTCTGTGAAATATAACTCCATCATAAAATCCTTTTTCAACAAGTTTTTCGAAGTTTCCCGCAGTAATTGGCATGTTTCTGTCAAGCTCAATCGTAATTTCTCCCTCCGTTGTTTTAAGCAATATTTTTCTGTCTTGAGAATCTTCGGTGTTTTTGTTTATCATGATGTAACCTGCAGTTATTAAAACAATCAATATTATAAATATTGTGATGTGCCTATTTTTGATTTTAAGCATCTCCATATATAAACTTCTATTTTATGGTTTAAATATTCTTTCTATTGTTAAAAATCGTCCAAGAGAAAGCTTATAAAAAATGTCACCTTAATCTAAATATAAAGTTTATATGTATTCTAAAAGATTAAGAAAGAACAGAGAAATATTAAAGGTGTTTGAACTAGAAGATATAATTCTTAGGGATAACCAGCCAAATCTTGCAGTTGGAGATATGATAGAACTGCAATTTGCTAATGCTGGTTCGGGAAGCAGTTTAGTCCATGCAAAAGTAGAAGGAATATATGTAAATCGTGCAATCCCAGATATTGATGAGACTATAATTGGTACGCGGAATAATCCGGGAATTAAATTTCAGATATTTCATGTTGAAGGAGATGAGTGGAAGCAAACAGAAAAGTGTTTCGGTCTCACAATGAACAGAGTAAAAAGAACTATTGTAGGATATAAAAGATAATAAAAAATCCTATCGTGACAAAATGCAGAGTATTTTTTAAGTGTCAAGGATTTTTTTGAATCCTTGAGCACCTCGAAGATTGTTCAAACAATCTTCTCAGCCTCCAAATGAAAACGACTAAAATATTAGAAATCTATGAGGTATAAGACCCATTTGGAGCAATTAAAGTCCCCGCCTCATTTTATCAAGCTGTCTTTTCTCTTCAGATATCTTCTTTTCCATTTCATTAATTTTCTCTTCATTCTTTAGCTTATTGATTTCTTTTTCTGCATTCTGGAGCTTATATTCGCTCTGTCTCAATCTTCTTTCAAGCTCTGCAGCAGACATATGAGCAGGCACATG
>JAGVXD010000020.1 GCA_018303945.1 Candidatus Pacearchaeota archaeon | reverse complement strand
CTTTAGCTTATTGATTTCTTTTTCTGCATTCTGGAGCTTATATTCGCTCTGTCTCAATCTTCTTTCAAGCTCTGCAGCAGACATATGAGCAGGCACATGCGGCTGTTTAGACCCTCCAATATTCTGCATCAAAGAAGGAGCCACCCTAAAACCGAGGAATACCATAAAGCCAAGAATTATAATGCCTAAAATAATTAAGCTTATCGTTCTAAAAGTTGAAGATTTTAAGTCTATTACTGCCAGCCCGCTTAAAGACTTATTTTTTGGAGATTTATTAGAGTTTTCTTTTCCCGCTGTTTCTGAAATATTTGTATTGTTAAAGGTTGAGTTATTGGCAACTGTCATGTTGCTGACATTGGTTGCAATTGTGACCTCTGGAGTAGAATTCTTCCAGAATTCTCTATAATCACTTGATAAATTACCAGGTATTGCTTGGCTTGATAAATTACCAGGTATTGCTTGGATATAAATTGTTTTTCCTGCATCATACGGTCCGAATTTTTCAGACAATAATTGCTCTTTCTCCCTTTTTACTATTACTCTGAAAGAAAGTTTACTGGCATCACCGGTGTAAAATGCGCTGACATCTCCACTAAGGTTAGAATTAAGATAATAGCTTTGTAAAAGATAATAAACTTGGGAGCCATCAAGGACGAATATTGAAACTTCGTTTCCAGACCATGTATGGACATTTATCTGAGTATCTATTGCAGATACAACTGAGACCATTCCTATCCCCATGCACAATGCAAAAATCAAAGCACTTAATTTCATATTACCTCTAAAAATTGTAAGATTTGTCTCTTTATAAATATTATTCTGATCCTAGAGTGTGTAATAAATAAGTTCTTTTATGAGGTAACTGCCATATACTACGAAGTTCATAATTTTTTTCGATAGAACTAGGTTAGAAAGTATCTTGGCACTCTAAATAAGAGCTTTTCCTCTTGACAAGCATAATTTTTTAAGCAATGAAATTATTTTAAAATATGCTTTCCCGCACTAAATTAAGAAATAAAATAAACGGAGTAATATATAAATCCCTGATAAAGCCAATATGTTTTAGATTTGACCCGGAAAAGGTGCACAATTTATTTATCAGAAGAGGAGTTTTTCTGGCATCGCATGAGACAACAAAGAAGATTATCTCTTCGGCATACTATTACGGTGACAAATCCCTTGAGCAAGACATTTTAGGAATGAAAATTAAAAATCCTGTAGGTTTGGCAGCAGGATTCGATAAAAACGGAGAACTTGTCAATATACTGGGAAAGATAGGATTTGGTTTTGCAGAAATAGGAAGCGTTACGGATAGAAGATGTGCTGGCAACCCTGGAATAAGGCTCTCCCGTCTGCCTGAAAAAAAGAGTCTTTGGGTTCACTTAGGCCTGAATAATGAGGGGGCGATGGCAATATATGAAAGACTGAAAAAAAGCAAGAGAGACATTCCAATAGGGGTAAGCATTGCTAAGACAAATTGCATAGAAACCGCAGACAATAAAATAGGAATATCTGATTATTGTTCTTCCTTTAAGATTTTCAGTAAAATAGCAGACTATATCGTGCTAAATATAAGCTGTCCCAACGCATATGGGGGCGAGCCATTTACCAATCCAGAACTTTATGATTCACTCTTGTCAAAAGTTGACAAACTGCAATGTGAAAAGCCAATTTTCGTAAAAATTTCTCCTGATTTGAGCAAAGAAGTGCTAAACAAAATAATTGAAATTTCCGGGCATCATAGAGTGCATGGTTTCATCTGTTCTAATTTGACTAAAAAGCACAATTTAGGGAAGGGAGGCCTTTCAGGTATGGCAGTCAAAGAAAAGTCTGACTTTCTAATATCATATATTTATAGGAAAACATTTGGAAAATACATAATTATTGGCACTGGGGGAATATTTTCTGCAGAGGATGCATATAAAAAAATAAGATTAGGGGCAAATCTGGTGCAGTTGATTACCGGAATGATTTATCAGGGACCAAACCTCATCAGTGAAATTAATGAAGGATTAGTGCAGTTGTTGAGAAAAGATGGATATAGAAGCATATCTGAAGCAGTCGGTTCTGCTAATTATAGTGATAAAAATAAAAATTAAAAAATAAGATATATTTAGGAAAGTTCGGCATCAATAGCTTGCTTGAAAGCAGAATAAGGCTGTGCGCCAGATAGCAATTTTCCATTAACGAAAAATGCTGGAGTTCCTTGTACTCCTGCTGCAGCTCCATCCGCCTGGTCTTTTTGTACTTCAGATATATACTTGCCGCTTTTTAAGCAGTCTCCTATATCATATCCTAGTTCCTTAGCCCAGCTTATAATATCAGATTCTCCAAAGGTTATTGTTTTTGTAACCGCCCCGTTTTCTCTTCCACTGTCTAATTTATTTTGTTCTGCAAACATTTTATCATGCATTTTCCAGTAAGCAGAATCTCCTCCTTTCTCACGGACACATTCAGCGGCTTGAGCTGCTGGAAGTGCTGCCTGATGGAAATCAAGAGGAAAATCTCTGAAAACCATATTCACCTTGCCGCTATCAATGTAATCTTTCTTAATTTGGGGAAATGTTTCAGTCCAGAACTTTCTACAAAATGGACACTGATAATCTGAAAACTCAATTATTGTAACTGGAGCATCTTTTTCTCCAAGTATTGCATCATCATCTATTGTTGCAGCTTTAACTCCTGGAACGACAGAATCGTCGGGAGCCACTACGTTTCCGGTAGTTGGAGTATTATCCTTTCCTAAAAATACAAATAGCACTATAATTAAAAGTGCTACCAGAATGAAAGTTGAATATTTCCATATGCTTTCCTTCTTTATAGTTATTGTTTCTTCAGTCATAAAACCTCCTTTCAGAGTCTGAATAGGAAAATAAACCGGCTTTTAATACTTTTCTTCTTTCATTTGAAAACCTCTATGTAATTATTTAAAATGATGCCATTTATTCCTTATTGTAGCACTAATATATTTCATAAGACCTTCCTCAAAGAATTTCTCTAGTTTTCTCTCTTTCTAGTTCTTTTCTTATTTCTTTTAATAGAGGAGTAAAGCAAGCATGTGCTATAGATATAGCATCATCTGCTTCTGCCTTGGAAGGAATATATCCATAATAGTTAATATTGTGCCTAAGTTTTCTTAAAGCATCAATAAGTTTGATAGGGCGTTCAGTTTTTACTTTAATAGTTTGTAGTTCTTGTATTTGCTCTATATGGTCTTTTGATGCGATTCCTTTAGAAACTAGACGGGCATCGCCCAACATTCGAAAACTTTCATAAATATTTCTTATAATATTAAATGCAGATTCATCAGTAACAACTTGTTTAAGCGTAAACTGCATCTCTCGCTCTGCGGCACCCATAATACTAAGAGCGTTCTTCTTGTCAAGATGTTTTATCCTATTCATACTCTGACCTCTAGGAAGCCATCCAAAACTATGCCATTGGCAATATTGGCAAAGAGATTTAAATCCACTTTATTACGGGAAAATAAATGTAAATTAACAGGAACATTTTTTCTATAACCAAGTTGCTCAATATTCCCAAGGTGAGTTACCTGTAAATCATGGTTATCAACAACTTCAACGGCTATATCAATATCGCTGTCTTCCACATCAGTACCCCATCTATAACTTCCAAATAAAATAACGGCTCGGGAGGAAGGTACCACCTTATAAACAGCATCCAAGATGCCCGACTCATAAATATTGCTAAGATTATAAGGAATCTTTTTAGTAATAAAATAAGGATGTTTCTGATTTGCAGATAGCAACCAAGCTCTTCCAATAATTTCTCGATTAATAAATTGTCTCTCTATTAAAGATTCTACAACCAATTTTGCAGCAGTTTTAGATGAATTAATGGACTGGGCAAGGTCAGTAAGTCCTATTTTATTTCTAGGGTAAGAGTAAAACCACACTAAACACTTATTTAATGTTATTTCTAGTTGATTTACATTCACATTCTTTAGAGAGTTTTTAGCTTGTTTCATGGTAATGGACATTATCAGAACTTTATAAGCTTTTCTATAACTTCCTAGTTCTTAAAAAGCTCACTTAAGCTTTATTGAAACCATGCTTCATTATCTCGTGGCAGTGCCGATGCTCTGATTTTTGTCAAAAATATACTACGCCCAGACCAGATGGCAAGCACAGAGTCCAATTCCCTATTACACTTATGTTTTGGATTAAGAGTGTTGGTACACTTCGTGCTATAGAATATCGTCGCTAGTATTTATATTTTTCTGTTTTGAACTGGAAAAACATCAAAGAACTTTAGCTTTTTCTCTCCGGGATCAAAACCTAAGTTATCTAATTTAAAATCTCCAACATCAGGAAATTTTTCTTTAGCTAGTGAGTATATTCTTTTTGCTTCTTTAAGTGTGCCTTTTTCTTTCCATTTATCTTCATTAAATAGTTCATTAATACTTCATAAATATGTTGAAATTAGTTTCTACATTGGGAATCTTTATCTTCGGATTGTGTGTAATTATTTTACGGATTATGAGCTATTCAATAGAGAGGAATATTTATACAGCAACTCAATGAAAATTTACAAAGCAAAGATTCAATCTTTATACAATGAACGTATCTGATAAAGAAATCTTAGATTTTCCAAAGGCTGTACAAAATGATTTTTTAAGGAAGAGAAAAGTTGACAGATATTTTTTTATCTCCTTTGTTCTGCTTTTTGTTTTTATCTTGTTATTTGATATATGTGTAAGGAGGCATATTTAGTGCCGAATTGTACTAATCACCTTCTTTTATTCCAAAAATTTATAAATATCCTCTCCTCTTTAAATGAAGCTATATATGGTAAAGAAAGGGGTTGGTGTGAGGGTAAGGGGAAGAAATATGGTTATAATTTTATTAGCTATAATCTTTGTTTTCATTTTAAGCCCAATTACAGTTTCAGCTTTTAGTTTTGACAATCTTTTTAATAAACTATTTGGCAGACAATCTGATTCTAAAACCGATATAACTGGCTTTGCTCCGCAGGTTGGAACTGCATATAGTATTGGCCCAATATGCAATGATTCGGATTCAAATTCGACATATCCTAACGGTTTAAATTATTACAAGAAAGGGCTGGCAGATGGGCGCGTCAATGGAATTGGTTCATGGTATGAAGACATATGTCTTTATTTAAATCAGACAGGGCCAAGAAGCTGGCAGTACGTACGAGTTGATGGTTGTTCTGGAAGCAATTGTAATTTGCAAGAAGGTTACTGTTCTGGCACGAGTGTTACAAATATTGCTTATAAATGTCCTTATGGATGTACTGGGGCAGCTTGCGCCCCCCGATGTGTGGATAACGATAATGGGAAAAATTATAGCATAAAAGCAAGTACAATCGGCACATGGAATATGTATCGAAATTCAGAAATTTTCGTCCAAGCAAATCAAACAGATTTATGTGGTAAGGACGTTTATCCAGTGGGAAGTGAGCAATACATACGTTATAAAGATAGATTATATGAATATTTCTGCACTTCAGATGGATATTTTGATAGTGAGACTTATATCTGCCCAAGCGGGAAGTGTGATAATGGGGCATGCGCCTCTATTGAAATAATTCCCGTCTCTTCTATCCTACTGGCCGACTTAAAGATAAACAATTTAGATAGTAATTTGACCGTAGATTTTAATTCGCCTTTAATTTTAAGCTGGAATTTTACTGGCGCAGATTATTGCTCATTAAATACAACGGAAGTATATTTATCAGACGGGACACCTTTTGACTCAAAACACCTAACAGAAAATAGTGGAAATATCACTTTATATGCAAGACCATTAAATGAGCTAACAAATTTATTAGAATTTGGAATTTATTGTTTAAATAACTCTTTAAACACCTCTGCTAAGGATACAATTTTTGTTAATATAAACGCTTCAACTTGTACTGATTCTGACGCTAGTGAGATTTATCCGAATGGATTAAACTTTAATATGAGGGGCAATGTATTAGATTATTCCGGTTCAGTGCATTCTGATAGTTGCTTATTGTTAAATGCAACAAAACCTGGAAAAGAACAATTTGTAATAACGAGATATTGTTTCGGTCTTAATTGTACTTTACAAGAAAATTATTGTTCAAATGGGGTAAGGGCTAATTTATTGTTTAATTGTACGGGGGGATGTTTAGATGGGGTATGCAGTAATATAGATCAAACTTGTAAAGATGGCACCCTCTATGGGCAATGCATGCAGGCCAAACCTAACTATTGCTATTTTGGCAATAGTATAGCAAAATGCTCTGTTTGTGGATGTAATGAGGGAGAAAGGTGCATTAATTCTACTGAATTTTGTGAGCAAATATTTGATTCTGTAAATTTTGAATCGATTGAGACACCCCTCGATTTTGATTTAGTGTATCCTCGTGGGCAGTTAATCAATTTATATCCCTTAGGTAGTGGATTTGAATTAATGAAAGAGGCAATCTACGAGATTTCAATTAATAACTCAGTTATTTTTAGAAGAAACGCAGATTGTGAACAGGAGGAATGTTTAATTACCACTTGGGAAGCAAATCAAGGAATATTAATTGGAAGAAACAACTACTTAGTTAATATAACTTTAATAGACCAAGAGGGTCTTTCCTTCAACAAGGAAGAGGTTTTCTCAATAGAGTTTAAAGAAATTGATTCTACATTATGCAACGAGCTTATAACTGGCCATAACAATGCTTCCGCTGATAGGGCAAATGTGATATTTGTAGGCTTCTTCGATGAGGTCATGGGCGCTGAGTGGTTATGTGGGGATGCTTTGCAGACATTCTGTGCGGATACGTATTCAGTAGGGAAAATAGTAGCAAACTTAGTAAGTACTAATGCAACTACAAATTCAATCACATTTTATTGTGAAAATCCGGAGGATGGATTTAGGAGTTTGAATTATACCAAGTCCCTTACAGAATTAAGTAACTATGATTCTAGGTGTGAACAAATTCAGGATACCCGAGAAGAAGTTTTAAAAAAAATTTCAGAATATTTTTTAGATCTGGATGGGAACAACAAAGGGTTATTTTCTATTGAACCCTTTAAGAGCAATGTGAATAGATTTAATTTTTGGTATGTAAATAAAACTCAATCTTTAGATTATTGTTCTAAACCTGAAGGCGGGTGGGGAGAGGCTTCTTGTGAGGATCCCACCCTAGACGCAAATTGTTTATTGCCTAATAAATATGTTACATTCATTATAGATAACTCTTTTAGATCGAATGCCGGTCCCCCAATAATGCTTTCCTCACCCCTTGCCCAGAATACTAGTCCCTACTCTGTTCAAGCAACAACCTTTGTTCATGAATTTGGCCATCAATTTGGAGTTCTCAGAGATGAATACATAGAATACCCTGGAAGCCATCATTCATACGGAACTGAGGATAGATTCAAGAACTGTTATGCAGGTTTACAACAAACTCGTGATGAATGCCTACAAAATTCCCAATGGAAGTATTTTATTGGGCGCGGATGTGGAAACGAAAGTAGAATTGATTGTACTGAAGAAGATGCAAACTATTCTTTAGAGATCGGATGCTTTGAAGGGTGTAGTTATACAGAGTTTGGGATCTTTAGACCTTCGTTTAATAGCATCATGCGATGTCATGGATGTGAACCATTTTCATTTGGCCCATGGAACGAAAAATTAATTAATGACGTTTTACAACAATTTGGAGATAGATAAATGAACATACGGCAATTTTTAATTGTTCTTGTAGGATTATGGTTTTTATCTAGTTTAGCGGGCGCAATAACACAACAACCTAATCAAGATGTTTTTGTTTTGACTCTAAAATATGATAGGGGCAATATCTATATGCAAAGCCTTATTTTGACTAAATCTTTTTTCTATCCTCCAGTTAATCAGCCTCGTGAGGGATATAATTTGAGCCTTGTAGCTTTTGATGGAATAACTCTTTACTCTCAAAACTTTAACTTCCCCTTGGAAGTTCATACTGCGCCAGATCCTAATTGGTTTGACGAACGAGGCAACCAAATTTATTTTCCCGGTAGAAATGAAACAACAATCATAAAAGAAAGTGCAAATGTTGAATTAATATTGCCTTATTATGAAAATGCTCAGAGAATAGTGATAAAGGATAAGAATAATATAGAGGTTTTCTCTTATATTGTTAATCAAAATAGTCATTCCGAAACTTTCATCAGCAATGAAGCCGTTTCCAAAGAGGAAGTTAACGATTCTAAAGGCAACCTTGAAGATATAAAGAAGGCTTTTTACTGGCTATTAGGAAGCTTAACGGTATTGGTAATAATTATTCTTATTATATTAAAGATAAAATCTCGTTTGAGCACAAAATAAGAAATAGTAAACTCATTAAACTACACTTTGAAAATTGAAGGGAATAGAAGAGTTCTTATTATGAATCCTAAATTTGCAAAGATTATTTTTGCTTATCTTTTGCCCTTTAACCATGTAAAGAACTTTCTAAGCCCTATTTTATAAGAATACTTTGTCCATTCTGCATAAGCAGATTGTTCTATACGTACTACAATTTCTTCAATATCTTTTCTGGTATAGTCAATGTACTTCTTTTTATTATTACGAGTTAAGAACAGAAGATCTCCTAAGTATCTGTGGAGTTTACCTGCTTTGATGCCATCAGCAACACATGCACGATAGAAAGCTAAAAGAGATTCCTTGTTTGCTTTAGGAATTGGTGCTTTCTCTATGTGTACTAATGCCTGCTCTAGTCTTTTTCCGTAATGGTGTATATCCGTCATGTATCACAGAAATGTACGACTGCTCTTAAATCCCGACCCGATGTTGAGGTATCGGACTTGAGGACTGACGCCCAGACCCGACGTGACTCACAAATTCTGATACCTTGTCATTCTTTCGATTGAAAACACGAGCTATAGAGGAGCCGAACTCAAGAGCAAGCGCCCAGACCAGGAATCGAACCTGGAGATCCGTGAGGAAATCGCATTTCGAGTGCGACGGAGTACCATTGTCCCATCTGGGCATAATATTTTGCCGTATTATTACTCTTTAAGCTTTTCCTTGCCAAACAAGAGCAAGAAAATAAACAACTTTAAATACTCTAAATATATCTACGATTATGGTCCAAGAGCAGCAGCCAGCAACGTCAAAAGACGAGCAGATAGGATATCATAAGGGTGCAATCTCTACTCTCTTGGCAGAAAGAAACGAGCTGGTGCGCATAGTTCAGATAACAGAAAGTTTCATTAATGCGCATGTGGCAGAATTGGAAAAATTAGGAGTAAAGATATCTCGTGAAGACCAAAAGTTCAATGAGGTTAAAAAATAGGGGTATAATGCAGCCTAAAACGATTGCTTTGATTCTGTTGATAGCGGCAATAGGAATAATAGCTATAATCGCTCTTCTGACTAATAACGATTTCAGATACGAAAAGAAGATAAAAACATCTTATGTAGATATTAAGGGTTCATCTTACCTGCCTGAAATAATTGAGATAAATGCGGGAGAAAGAGTAGTCTGGGCAAATCGTGATTCTCTGATTCACACTGTAACTTTTGATACGGGGAGCGAGCAGTCTTCATCTAATTTAGGTTTGAATGAGGAATATGGGCACATATTTAACATTCAAGGCACATTTGACTATCACTGTGAAAATCATCCTTCAATGAAAGGAAAGATTATTGTAAAATAAAAATGGTGCAATCAATAGGATTCGACTCGTTTAAGTACACTCGCTTGCAGAAAGATGCGATTTTAAAACGCATGCAGGGATATAAAAGATTCTATTTGGAATGCGGAGGAAAGCTATGCTATGACTTGCACGCTTCAAGAGTTCTCCCGGGATATAAAGCAACAGCAAAAGTTAATCTAATACGCTCTCTGAATAAATGCGATATAATATACTGCATAAATGCCAGAGATTTAGAGTCTAAAAAATTGCTCCCAGATTTTAGGCTTAGCTATGAACAGCAAATATTGAAAGACCTTGCAGACATAAAAAGTTTCGGCTTAAAAGCAAATAAAGTCGTCATTACTAGATATTCTGGAGAGCTCCATGCCCTCCATTGTAAACGCATTCTTGAGAAAAAAGGAATAAATGTATATATCCATAAGGAAATGCATGGCTACCCGCATAATCCTATAAAATCCCTGCAATTATTAAGAAGTCAGCCATATATACCGGTTAAAGCGCGTTTAATAGTAATGACTGGGGCGGCGGGAGGCTCTGGAAAAATGGCTGTTGCTTTAAGTCAGCTCTATCATGAATATCGTAAAGGTCTGGAAGCGGGCTTTGCTAAATATGAGACTTTCCCAATATGGAATCTTCCAATTGCCCATCCAATCAACTTAGCATATGAGGCAGCTACTGCAGACCTTCATGATTCTCTAAGCATAGACAAGTTTCATTTGAGAAAATACGGAATAAAATCGGTGAATTACAATAGAGATATACAGAATTTTGCGGTTCTGAAGAAACTAATTGAATTAATTTCGGGCAAGATAGGATATAATTCTCCAACAGACATGGGAATTAACATGGCGAAAGAAAGCATAGTTGATGAGGCAATTTGCATATCCGCTTCAAGAGAAGAGGTATTGAGAAGATATATTAGGTCAATTCAAGATTATAGCAATGGTCGTGGCTCACCAAGCACCATAAAGAGGATAGAAGAGATAATGCACAAGGCAAATATTTCTCCTGTTTTAGTCAAAAACCTTACAAGGGTACATTTTCCCAATGTAAAAAATTGAGTTTGTACAAATTCAATTTTCTCACTGTCAATTACCACTAGGAGAAAGAATAACCTTATTGTTTTCAAGTGATATCTCTTCTCTGTTTCCTATAACTTCAAACTCTATTTCACCTGCATCTTTAGATATTCTTATGTTTCCTGCATTGAATATCTTTTTTCTTCCTACCTGAAGAGAGCCTAATGGGAATTGCTTGATAACGTTCCCAATAGATTTTACATTGAGAGTCATATTATCTGAATCAAGAAGTCCGTAATTTGAAATGCTTATATTAAAATAAAGATATCTTCCCCTTATCGTTGCATAAGCTTCGCTTAAAGCTAAATCTGGAAGGGGCTCATCTTCATAAAGACGGTTAATTTCTTCAATTATAGAATTGTCAATTTCCTGCCTGCAATTCGTCACGGGATACATTATGCTATCTTGATTGCTGGAATGGTCAAATCCAAGGACATGGAAAATCTCATGCAGGGCTATTTGAGGTCTATCGCATTTTTCAGACCTGTATAATGCTATTGTCCCATTAAAAATAAGTGAATAAAGACTCGTATTGACTATAAATGTTGGTCCTCCCTCTCCGGCTATAAAGTGCCTTTTATTCTCTGAATTTGGGGAAACATCAGAGCAGGTAACATACATCTCTGACATTTGTCCTGATTCGCTAAATTCTAAAATTGTATCCTGCTCTATTATCTCAAAGGCTTTCTTAATAGAAGATATCCTTTCTTCATCGCAAGCACCGCTTATCATGTAATTAATATGTCTATCCTGAAATCTCATGTTTGAATAAAACTGAAGCGAACTGCCTTCTAATTTCTGTTCTATATATTGAGCTCTGCCATGATATTCTATTGGTTCACTGAAGAAGTCTGACCATAGCAAGTATCCTCCAAATATAACAATTGCAATGGTGAGAACCAAAAGAAAAGCATCTAAGAAATCCATAATTATAAAAAGTAACAATTATTTATAAATCTAATGAAGAGGCAATTTACATTTCTTGACCATACAGCAGATATAAAGTTTAAAGTTGCCGGGCATACCCCTGCAAACTTGTTTGAAAATGCTGCAAAAGCCATTTCTTTTTACGCATCAGAAGGAAGAAAGATATCCACAAGATTAATAACTCATGTTGAAATAGAAGGAGATGATTTGGAATCTCTATTCTACAAATTTCTTGATGAGATAATATTCCTTCTGGACAGCGAGGGATTTATAGTTGGAAAGGCAGAAGTAAAATTATATGGAAAGAGTCTAAAAGCCGACTTATATGGAAATTTAGTGAAAGAATACAAAGTTAGGCAGATAAAGGCTGCAACTTATGCTGAAATGAAGATAAAGGAAGTGGAAAAGGGCGGATGGGAAGCCCAGGTAGTATTGGATGTTTAAAGGTCTGGAAGATCTGTTTTCTGATATGTCAAAGTGTCTGACAAACCGCGCCCTTTAGGGTGCGGTAAACGCAAGGACTTTTTGATATTCCAGTCATTTTCGCAAGAGAAGGAATGAAAATCCGGCTATAGATAAAATTATAAATTACTTTATTTCTTCAAATGTATGTCCTATGATTATAGAATTGAAGTGGACCGAACCGACAATGGACGATACATGGTAAGATATCACAGAAATCAAAGTGTGAAGATTAAAAGAAGCTTAAAAGAAGTCAGTGAGTGGATGAATGATATACATGATAAACGTCCGGGTATTCTATCTCAAAATCCAAGGTATATTGGTTTTATTAATCATAAATCTGAATTGGATATATTGATAAAAGAAAGAGAAGAAATACTTGCCAGCCCGTGTATTGCTACTCGTTAATTCCATAATGCCTTAAATTTCCATGTTTTAAATTATCATTATTTAGTCTAGGTATAAAATGAGGAACTCTAAAGCTATTGGATAAATCTCTCTTAAAATTGCTTTTGCCTTCTGCATCTATCTTACCAGAATATATAATCCCTTCGTATTCGCGCGGCGGAGCATCCAGCGAAAGCATAATTTTAGGTTTGTACCAATTTATCATAAAAATGGCAATTTGGGTAATAATCTCTTTTATTCTTGCTAAATGCCATTGTTATACTTGACTTTATAGACTTCTTTTTTCTTCTTGGATAAGATCCATAATATCTTGCAAGCTTCTGATTCTTTTCTGAAACATGCTGAATAATTGCAGAAATAAATCTTAGTCACATATTGGTTTAGATGTTCATTGACAACTGCCAAAGCAGTTTCTAAAGCACTACCTTAATAAACTCTAATTTCTAATTGTATTAATGAAGAAGATTGCTGAAAATATATGGGAAATTCCCAAAACTGGAAAAATGAAAGTTGCGGGCAGAATATTTGCCTCTGAAGCATTGATGGAAAATATTAAGAAGGATGAGAAGACGTTTGAGCAGATAAAAAATGTTGCAGAGCTTCCAGGAATAGTCGGGGAATCAATTGCAATGCCTGATGCTCATCAGGGATATGGTTTCTGCATTGGAGGAGTGGCAGGATTTGATTTAGAAAAAGGGATAATATCTCCTGGCGGTGTGGGCTTTGATATAAATTGTGGTGTCCGTCTTCTTGCAACCTCCTTATCGCAGGGAGAATTTCTTAAGAAAAGAAAGGAAGTTCTGGAAGAAATCTATAAGAATATTCCATCAGGAATTGGAAAGGAAAGCGAATTCACTTTGGAAGAAAAAGAGATTAATAAAGTTCTTAATGAAGGGTTAAATTGGGCTGTTGATAAAGGTTACGCAACTAAGGAAGACATGGAAAAAATAGAAGATAATGGATGCATTAATGGAGCAGATGCCTCAAAAGTCTCTCAAAGGGCAAAAGCAAGAGGCCGCTCACAGTTGGGAAGTCTTGGTTCCGGCAATCATTTTCTTGAAATACAGGTGGTAGAAACAATATTTAATGAAAAAATCTCTGCAAGACTCGGGATAAAGAAAGAGCAGATTGTAATAATGATTCATTCAGGAAGCAGGGGATTAGGGCATCAAACAGCTTCAGACTACATAATGAAAATGGAAAAAGAGTATGGATTCGAGCATTTGCCTGATAGGCAGCTGGCTTATGCCCCGATTAACTCTCTTCTTGGAAAAAATTATCAATCTGCCATGGCGGCGGCTGCAAATTTTGCATTTGTAAACCGGCAGTTAATGACTTACCAGATTCGCAAAAGTTTCTCAAAGTTCTTTCCTAAGTCTAAAATTGACATAGTTTATGATATTGCTCACAATATTGCAAAATTTGAAGAACATGAGATTAATGGAAAATCATGCACTATATGTGTGCACCGCAAGGGCGCGACTCGTTCATTCGGACCTGGAAGAAAAGAGATACCTAAAATTTACCGCCAAATTGGCTGCCCTATATTCATTCCCGGAAGCATGGGGACATTTTCATATGTGCTTATTGGAACTAAAAAGGCAGAAGAAATATCTCTTGGAAGCACAGCTCACGGAGCTGGCAGAGTTTTATCTAGGAGTTATGCGATAAAGAATATTTCAGCAGAAAAAGTGCAGAAAGAGCTCGCCTCACATGATGTCCTAATTAAGGCAGGAAGCAGAAAAGGAATGGTTGAAGAAGCTCCGGAAGCTTACAAAGATATTAATGAAGTAGCTCGTGTTTCTCATGAGTTGGGCATTGGACAGCTTGTTGCCCGCCTGAAGCCATTAGCAGTCGTGAAAGGATAGAACTTATCTTATAGAAGGAGTGCATCCGTCAATAAAAACAGTTGAAGAAGCGATAAAATGGAGAAATAAAAGAGACACTCTTCCTTTTATTATAACTTAGTTTAAGAATTGGACTTTTCTTTTTGAGACGGAATAAGTTAAATCTGGTGTAGAAAGTAAAGGTCAATCATTATAGAAGAGACCCGCATACTCACGAAGTACAACTATATACAACGCAAATCTATATAGGTGCTTTCTGTGTTGGAATAATGGAAAACATAGAAAACCCTTGGAACAAGCGGGGGGGAAACAAGTCTGGTGAAGCAAGCCCAGAAAATCAGAGCGGAACCCAAAAAGACCGCCTTGATGAAGAAGAGAAAAATGCGAAAACAAACGAAAACTCTTAATGACTTCCCTAAGCTCAACTTTCTATTTTTTAGTTTATGACTCTTATTGAAAAAATAATTATATCTCTTGTTATAATATGTATTTATGGAAGAAAAAATAGCATTTAGACTATAATCATAATTAAATACCTAAAGAAAAAATAAATCTAATGGAATTCAAGCCCATTTATTTTAAGGAGAAGTTAAATTCTTTATCTGTATCCCTCAATCCTGAAAATGGCAAACTGAACATTATTAATCCGAGAGGAAATTCTGCTCTCGTAACCTTATGGTCTAAGATTGCAGGAAGTGGAGGATTTTGGGAAAAAATAGAAAATTCCCACCCTAGTCTGCTTAAACCCGTCTCTCCACTTGCCATCGTCTCCAATTTATATGGAAATGGACTTCCGCAAATGCTGTCTAATCTGGCTTACAATCCTCAAATAGAAAGAATAGCTATTTCGGGAGGGAATGCTTCAGGAAGTGCAGAAGCTCTAGAAAACTTTTTTGAAAAAGGAGTAAAAAAGGAAATTATTGGAGGCATAAATATGCTCACAATAGAGGGCACCCAATTTCCCTTGCCAAATGAATTACATCCCTGTAATTTTAGATATAAACCTGAAATAGCCCGATTTAATTCAGGAGACTTGGAAGGAATATGCAATTTTGTTTCTCATACTTCTCCAAGGTCTTACCAAGAATCAGATAGATTAGTAATAAATATTCCCACTCCCGTCTTTAAAGATTTCCCTTCCGATATTACTTTCCACAATGTTTCTACAGAAAAACCTCTGGAAGCATGGATGGAAGTTATGCATTTATTAGACAGATTTGGTGTAAACTTGGAACTTACAGGAGATAAAGGAAAGAGAAGAGCCTTATTCAATCTGGATGTAAATGTATCTAATCCTACTTTTGAAGACGAAGGCAATTTAAAAAAATTTGGATATAATCCTGATGAATTAAGAGAATATAGAGAAACTATGATAAATCCTCAAAAGCAAACTGACAAGACATATACATATGGAAATAGGTTAAGGGAATATTTTGGCATAGATGCCTTGAAAGTATGCGGAGATAGATTAAAAGCAAATCCAATGGATAGACACTCATTAGTTTCTTTGTGGGATACTTCTAAAGACTTAATTCACCAAGGAGCAGATTCTTCTTCTCCGTGTTTTACAGATGCTTATTTTGATTTAGTAAATGGAAATCTTATGATGACTGCTCATTTCAGAACCCACAATGCCGTTTCTGCCTGGTTAACTAATCTTTATGGATTAAGGGCAATTCAGGAGAAAGTCAGCGAATATTCCGGAATTCAGCCGGGTCAGTTAAATATCAGAAGCAGATGGATAGGTATAGACCCTGATAATGCCAAGAGCATTAGAGCTCAAAAATTGATAAAAGAAAACAGAAAAATTCCCTTAGAAGTTAATGATCCTAGAGGTTACTTTATTACAGAAGTTAGAGATAATCAAATAATAGTTGGGCATTATTCTCAAAGAGGAATATTATTAAGAGAATACGCAGGCAATCCAAAAGATATTAAAGATGAATTAAGATTAGAGCGTGCTATAAGTGACCCAGACCATGCATTTTGGCTAGGTTACAATACGGCCAAAGCAGAATTTGATATTACTGGAAAAGTAGTGGGTTTCTAAAATATATATTTCATGAAAAGAATCTTTATATAGATTAGATATTTTTTCTTTGTATGCTAAAGAGGGAGATGATAAAGGCCGTAGGATTTGATCTGGATGAGTGTTTATATCCATCTAATCCAGAAATTAACGGAAGAATAAGAGATCAAATCTCATCAAGAATTCTTGAAAAACATGCTGATCTAAAGAATGTTAAAGGGGCAAGAGCATATTTTGAAGAGCAATATCAGCAACTAGGATCTGGAAGAAAGGTTCTTATTGCCGCAGGTTACAAGCCAGAAGAAGCAAGCCAGATAATGAATCTTGCTGTTTCCCAAGCAGATATTATTGATCTAATTAAAGAGGATAATAAAACTACAGAGCTCATACAAAGAATAGGAAAAAGTTATCCTTTTACTTATCTTCTTACTTCAAGCCCTTATGAATCTGCTCAAAATAAATTGAGGGCTATTGGAATTAATCCTGACGTCTTTGCTTACAGAATTTGCAGCAATAATTGTGAAGGATTATCTAAACAGGATGGCTCTGCTTTTAGATACGCTTCGGAAAAAACAGGAGTCCCTGCTGAAAACCATGTTTATATTGGCAATAGCACTAAATCCGATATCATGCCTGCGAAGGCAGTTGGAATGCAAACAATAGGCGTATGGAGTGATATCCCAGAGGCAGATACTTCAGTAATGCATATTCATGACCTGAAAAGCCTACTATTATGAGTTCTAAAGAGAATCCCATTGTATCTATACAGATAACAAAGAAAATTCCTTTTTTTGGGCAAGGAGATACAATTGAAAATAGATTAAGACAGGTTAAACTAAGAGGATTTCCAAATGTAAGAATTTATGAGAATGCTAATTTTGCTCTTGATTTTCTGACTAAACAGCAAATAGAAAAAAGATTGCATACTCCCCAGCCAAGTGTATATCAGAAGAATCTTGAAGTTGTGAAAAATCTAGCTCATTTATTTGCCAAAGAAGGAATTGATATAATAAATTTAGAAATGGCTTATGATTTTACGGCTCGCTCTTCCACCGGAGAGGAAACTGAATGGACTATGATACCCCCTATTGTGGAAAGATTTCACATACCTAGACATACATCGGGGGGATTAAATTATGAATCTCTTATAGGGGCCGAGCTTTCTCAATCATTAAAAGAACAAGGATTGAAGCTGAATGCTGAATTACTTAATGTTCCCCATACAAGTGAATCGGGAATTTTTGACCTAATCAATGATGGCACCCATAGAATTCATTTCGGCTATATGAATGGAGGAGTTAAAATATTAAGAATTGAAGGCATGACTCCAGGATATCCCTACTATGCTGCTCCTAAAAGTTATTCAGAAGTGAAGATGGCTTCAGAGCCTACGCCAGAGACTACTGCCATGAAAGTTCACATTGTTGAGTCTCCTGCACAAAAACAGTTGTATAGATTATTCCCAAGTGGTGGAATAAAAACAGGCGAAGTAAGACCTCCTACTGCTGGAGAAAATTTTGTTTAGACTATATGATTTCCAATTTCTTCAAGATAATAACCCATGAAGGCTCAAGATTTAGCTTATTTATTTCAGATGGGGAATACCATCCAATTGACTTTGATTCCTTGTTTTTCTTTTCCTGTCCTTTCACCTCACATTCAAAAACCTGCCAGTGATGATTTTGTATTCCTCTTTTGCACCAACTCCCATACAATGTTTCTTCAAATACTGGCTTGCATCCCCTAACATCAAGACCAACCTCCTCCTTTACTTCCCTTATAATTGCCTGTTCTGCGCTTTCCCCTACTTCAACATGCCCGGCAACTCCAGCAAAACCTTCTGGAACATTAGCCCGGTCTAAAAGCAGATATTTGCCTTCTTTTTGAATAATCGCCCCAACTGAAAAATGGACTAGTCCGTTTGGCGAGTAAGCAATCTTAGATATTCCCATAAAGAAATATGAGATATATAGTATAAAAAGATATATGAAATCTTATTAGGATTAATCCTTCATCTCAATTTTTATCTGGACGGAGCGCGGGATTTGAAGTTTCATAATGGGATGGAGAATTCTGTCTTCAGCAGGAATATCAATTATTCTTCTGTGAACTCTCATTTCGTATCTATCAAAAGTTGCAGTGCCGTTGCCGCATGGGGACTTTCGCGTTGTGACTTTAAGCCTACTTGTTGGAATTGGTATTGGTCCTCTCATTACAACTCCTGCTTTGGAGGTTATTTCTTTTATTGACTGAATAACTGGATTTAGAGCATTTATATCAATGCTTGCCAGTTTGATGCGTACTTTTGTCATAGAGTATGGAAAAGAAATTGCTTTTTAAACCTTACTGGTAAAATTTCATGATGTGGGCTCACCGCGCCGCGTGCGATGAGCCCTTCATCCCAGCCATTGTGGGATGAATATGAATAAAGAGAAGAATAAATAACAATATAAAAAGCTATTTAAATATACTTTATTTAAAGATACTCATGGTTCAGGAGGTGATTGTTTCTGTTAGCTTGATTGTCGTTATTGCCGCTATTCTTACACTTATTGCAAGAATTATTAGGCAGCCGCCAATAATTGCTTATCTCATTGCAGGAATTCTGGTCGGCCCTCTTGCCTTCAACTTAATTGGGTCTACAAGCGCAGATTCAACAGTAATACAGGGGTTTGCCCATCTGGGAGTAGCTTTTCTTTTGTTCATCGTAGGCCTTAGCCTAGATTTTCGTTTGCTAAAAGAAATAGGTGGAGTATCTTCTTTAGCAGGATTAATTGAAATATTGGCTGTTGGAGGCATAGGTTTCATAGCCGCAGTATTACTCGGACTATCAAATATTTCGGCATTGTATATTGGAGCAGTTATAGCGTTTTCTTCTACAGTTGTAGTGGTAAAGATATTGTCAGATAAAAAAGAAATAGACACGTTGCACGGCAGAATTGCTCTGGGAATTTTGATAGTGGAGGATTTCGTAGCCGCTCTTGCTCTTATGATTATACCGTTGTCAACTAATTCATCGAATATTCTGGTTATTGCCTCTAAATTTGGCATTGCACTTTTGACAATATTTATAGTGTTCTTTATTGCTTTTAAATGGTTCGATAAACTCTTGGATTATCTGGCAAGAAGTCAGGAAGTATTGTTCTTATTTGGAATAGGATGGGCGCTTTCTCTCGCAACTTTATTTGATGCTCTAGGTTTCTCACTTGAGATAGGCGCCCTCGTTGCGGGAATGTCCTTGGCTTCAAGTAAATATACTCTTGAACTTGGAGGGAAAATAAAACCTCTTAGAGATTTCTTCGTTGTTCTCTTTTTTGTTTTCTTTGGGAGTCAGATGGTGGGCCCAATCACAAAAACATTAATATTGCAGTCGGTATTTATATCGGCTATAGTTCTTATAATAAAGCCCTTGATAGTTATGCTGACTTTGAGATTATTTGGCTATGGAAAGAGAACAAATTTCTTAACCGGACTTTCTCTAAGTCAGATAAGTGAGTTTTCGCTCATACTTACTTTATTAGGCTTTACTACCGGCCATATTACACAAGAAATAATGAGTCTTGCGGTGCTAATAGCTTTAATTACAATAGGAATAAGCAGTTACGGAATATATTACAGCCAGGCAATATTTAACCGCGTAACTAACGCTTTGTTTTTCATAGAAGGTAAAAAACAAATGGACCGTACTCCGGAAAAGAAATATTATGACATAATAGTCTTCGGTTATCATCGCATTGGATACAAGATATTGGAGTCTATAAAAAATATGAAGATGAAAGTCCTAGTAATTGATTACAATCCCCGCACTATCAATGCACTGGAAAAATCCAAGATAGATGCAATATATGGAGATGCCAGCGATAAGGAATTTTTAAGCCAGATAGGCCTTGATAGAGCTAAGATGGTTATTTCAACAATACCAGAACAGGGGGCTAATATAGCTATAGCAGAAGTTATAAAGATGTCTAATTCTTCGGCTACGTTTATAGCAACTGCAGAACAGCCGCCAATTGCCTTAGTTCTTTATGAAAGTGGAGTTGATTATGTTCTTATCCCGCATCATTTAGGAGGATATTATGCCGCGGGAATGATTGAAAAGTTCAAGACAGACCAACATAAGTATAAAGAGTTGGGAAAGAAGCATCGTATCCATCTCTCCAGAGGCAAAGCAAATTCTAATTACTAACAATAATGCTTAAATAGCCCTTGAGTATCTTCTTAAAATGCCGAATTTAGAAACAAATATTAAAGAAAGCCAGATTTACGTTTTAGATTGTTCAGCACTTAATTCTGAAGAAGGGCGCAAGATAATAGGCATTTTAAGATGCGGATTATCAAGGTCTCTGGAAATAGAAGATGGTGTCATATTAGGAGAAATAGAGAGAATGAAATCATTGGAGCATTTCCAGAATGAATTTCCTTTAGTTATAATCAGTCAGACAAGAAGCGAGATAAGAAGCCATTTGGCAAGATTAACTAAGTATATAGGGAGCATAAAAGAATCCCCATTTATACAATCAGCTGGAAGAAAGAAATTATTAGAAGTAGAAAGAAAAATATTTCTCCTGGAAGAATATTTTAAAAATTTAAAAGATTATAAAAAAACTATTTACAAAAGAGACCCGCGAGAGAGAGGATGTATATTTAATTTACCTTTTATTGGTCAGCATAGCCAAGATTATATGGAACTATTTGAAAAATATCAAGAATATATAATTAAAATTGATAATAATCGAGAGTTTAAGTTTAATGGTTACAGGGATGCAGATTCGCATATTATGGCAACTGCAAATATGCTAGACAGGAGGGGATATAATGTAGGTATAATATCACGTGACGAGCATATTAATAGAATGGTTAGAATATCTAAATCTGCTTTATCAAATTGTTCAATAAGTTTCATAAGTGGCCACTTTTTATATAATTATGCCCGGAATGACTTACTGGCTAAAACTAAAATCCCAAATTCCTTCTTAGCATCTCACGTCTCTCAATTATCAGCTTGAGAATGCCTGGAATTAATCCTGTAATTACAAAATTTTTATACTCAAATATACCATCATAACTTCCAAGACTTATGACTAACGGAGTTTTAGTAGAATTATATTTTACAAGCGGCTTTCCTAATTTCTTTCTCTTTAGATTTTTGACGACTATTTTTGCCTGCCTTTGAGCATTTTGAGCAGTTTTTTCTTCTCTAAAATTAGTTATGTCGCCCGCGGCAAATATATTATCGTAATCATCAAATTGAAGGAATGAATTAATTTTGAAGAATTTCTTTTCATCAAGAGAATTCTTAAATGAATTCTGAATTAGATAATAGTTGGGGGATATTCCTGTGCAGATAAGAACTAAATCTGGAGTAAAAACCCTCCCTTTATCGCTAAAGAATATCTTACCCTTGTTCTTTACTATCTTCTCCCCATATATTATATTTACACCGTTTCTTTTAAGAAATCTTTCAGCGTGTTTCTGACTTCTATAATTATTCCTTTCAAGTAAAGTGTCATGTGCATGAACAATAGTTATCTTCTTTCCCTTGCATCTTTGTATTATTTCTCCTGCTATTTCAACGCCCACTAAACCTCCCCCCACAATCATAATATTCTTGGCTTTCAACAGCTCTTTGTTTTTTTCCAATAATTCCTTTGAACGTGCAGAGATTATCATGTTCTTCTCTTTAAATGGGGAATGGTATTCAGAACCTGTGCATATGACAAGATAATCAAAATTTATTTTCTTCTTTCCTGCAAATACGTAATTTCTCCCTATCTTTCTTACTTCTTTTACTTCAATATCTACATTTTTCAGATATTTCCTGTGCGATATCTGTATGGCTTTCGCGTGTTCAGGCTGTGTTAATGTGCGCGGCACTCCCGGAGTAAATTCAAAATAATTTTTTCTATCTATAAGAGTAATTTTATATTCATTCTGAAGTTCTTTTGCAATATATGAGCCTGCAAAACCTCCTCCAATTATCACCAGTCTTTTCATATGACATTATTTCACCATTCTTATTTAAAACTATTGATAAATATTGGACTTTTCAACATATGAATTCTGCAGCTCTCTTACTGTTTCCAATACTCTGATATCAGGAGAGAGAACATATACATGATCATCCTTTGAACGTATTGCCCTATATAACCTCTGCAGGAATTCCCTACGAGCCTTGTCATGATAAAAATCCCAATAATAGCTTCTATGCGTCTTCTCAAGAACTCTCCAGAATACTCCATTCTTATTCGGATTAGTATATTTAGTGAATACTACTGAATTGCACATTTCTCCCGGAAAATCAACTCCTCTAGAGCATTTAGTTGTAAACAGAACGTCACTTAATCCAGACTTGAATAGGGATATTGCTTTTCCAGTTTTATCTTCTTTTTGAAGGGCAATCAACTTCTCCTTAGACATGACGTTATTTACTCCATATGCCTGACACTCGTAATCAGAAGGCAGGTCTTCAAAAGCCTGTACATGAACTAATACTGGACGTCTTGACTTGTCAAGACAGGCTGAAAGTGCCCGCAGATAATCTTCCCTACTATGTTTCTTGGACGTAAAATTAGAGTACCTGCAGTCAATTTCTTTTCCGGTTCTATGAATATCAATGCTTCCCTGCTGAAGAGTCTCGGCTTCAACTACAACGAATTCTTTTATCCCGTATACGTTCTTCAATACTTCCTTAGAATGCAGAGTCCCAGACATCATTACAACGGCATTGCACTTGCTCATTAAGTCCTCAAATTTTTTAGATAGGTTAGTTGTGACAAGCTGTGCAACCAAATCATTATCTTTCTTCCTATATGTCACATATGTGTCTTCTGCAAAATCCCTGAATACTTTAGCAGTATCTATCGCAGAATTTATATAACTCATATCATCAAGCGAAGCTTCTGCTTCTAAATCAGGATGTCTTAATAAGTGCATGAATATTTTTCCTATTTTAGTTTCGTTTAGGGAATATATCCTGTTTTCATCCACACCCAAAGCTTGTTTATTTTTCTCTTCAAGTTGAATAAGCTCAATGCATGCGTCAACATCATCTTTCACTTCATAATTATCTGGATTTAATGTCTGAATAGAATTGCCAAGTCTTGTAATATTTAAGTCATCTTGTGTTGAGAAGCCATCTAAAAAGTCATCTGCTTCATCTATGATATCAACAGCACATTCAGGCCTTCTGTCAAGAGCGCCCTCAATAAGATATTTTGCAGAGTTGAATATTATTACATCGGCATTTATATAGGCAAGATACTGGTCATAATAAGAGCATCCTTCTTTTCTATGATAGAATATAAACTCTTTCCCCGTAAGGCCCTTGTATCTCTTTTTCCTGGCATCTCGCAGCGGGAGCTCATATCCAGAACGTACTATCGGACTCCAGTAAGGATTAGCTGGGGCAATGGAAATCCGTCTTAAAACCTTAAGTGTCGGGTCTGCCTTATGAGTTATAAATGGGTTGTCATTATAGAACTCTTTGAGCATTGACATATTTTTTTCGGTTATTTTTATTGTTTCAGGAAGGAAAGGGTCGGCACAGCTTGTTCCTGGTTTTATCAATGAGTCATGATTTTCCCTACCAGTTATCATTGCTATTCCTAATCTTCGTCCATCTGGTTTTATTAAATATTTTTTAGATGTGTAATCTTCCTCATATTGTCTTTGCAAGCCCTTTACAGGAACAACTATGCTTGCCTTCCCCATTTTTCTTGCTATATTTAATGCAATCGCTGACTTTCCAGTTCCACAGACGCCATGTATAAATACAACTTTATTTCCCTTTTCAATTGCAGATATTACTTCATTTACTACATCTTCCTGTGTCTTTCCATTTGAGAATTTAAGGGGCTCAAGTTTCTTTCCTTCTGAATATAAACTCCACCCAGATTCATCTTTAACCTGCTCATTATCTTTTATATTTAGAAATCCTAAAGATGATGACGTTTTTAATTCTCCGGGACTCTCAAATAATTCGTCTGATTTATCTTCTCCATTAGAATTTGATGCCCAAGATCCATCCACACCTATTAATTTTCCCTGTGGACTGAACTTTAACCTCTTCATTTATTTATTTCTGGGAACACGTTTATAAGCATTTGGATAGATGGTATATTTGCAAAAAACAATAATTATTTTTAGATTAAAGATATATCTTGCAGGTTTATCTTTGAGCAAGCCCTAATTTTCCAAGACCAATATGCTCATTAACAATTGCCTTATTTGGCGCACTCAGCGCCTCTGGCGCTACACCGACCGAGCAACCATTGACATCATCAAGCCAGTTCCAGTCAACAGCATCAGACCTGCTGCTGCCAACAAGCCCGTTGACGTACCACGCCCTTAAAGTTGGGACTTTCTCTCCATCTGAAGGGAACATTCCCATTGCTTGGTCATATCTTGAGAAAAAAACTTTACCGATATATTCTTTTGCACCCTCAAAATCTTCTGCAAATTCCACTGGAACTTCATCAGGATGTCTTAGCAATATTCTCCAACCCTTATGATT
>JAGVXD010000019.1 GCA_018303945.1 Candidatus Pacearchaeota archaeon | reverse complement strand
CAGGAGTCATAAGAGTCTTGATAACAAGACCCCCGCGCAAGTTTACTTTGATTTTGCTAGATTGTTTTAGATGGTGACATATGTCACCTGCGTGCACACTCGTTAAACAGAGGGCAATGTTTTTATATCGTTTTATACTCTGGCTTTTATGGCTGAACTTAATTTTTCTCCTGGAGATGAGATAGTCTTGCGGCTTGCACATGAAGAAGTCAGAGGCATTGCTCTTGAGAGTCCAGAGAGCAGTATTGTTATGCTGAAACTTTCTTCAGGATATAACATTGGAATATCAAAAGAGAATATACTTGGATGTGAAGTAGTGAAAAAAAATTTAGTTAGCAAACTTAAAAAAGAGGAAATAGTAAAAAATCCTGAACTGCCATCCATAGGACTTGTGATTACCGGAGGGACTATTGCTGCAAAGCTTAATCCAAAGACCGGAGGAGTACATTGGCTTACTGATTTAGATGAATTCAGAAGATTTTATCCGGAATTGTTTAAGGTGACGAATGTAAAAACTATTATAGTGCCTTTTATGACTTCTTCTGAAGCAATGACTTCTGAACACTGGATTACAATTGCAGAGGCAGTAAAGCCAATGCTGGATAATGATGAGATTAAGGGCGTAGTAGTTACTCACGGCACTGATTTTCTGCATTATACCGGCGCAGCTCTCTCTTTTTTTCTTAAGAATCTGAACAAGCCGGTTGTTCTTACATACAGCCAGAGAAGCATTGACAGAGCCAGCAGTGATGCAAATTTGAACTTACAGTGCGCCGCAAGGATGGCTCTTTCTGAAGCGGCAGAAGTTATGCTTGTAGGACACGCAAATTTAGATGATGATTTTTGTTATGCGCTTAGAGGAAATAAAGTGCGTAAAATGCACAGTTCGCGAAGAGACGCTTTTAAGCCGGTAAATACAGAGCCAATTGCAAAAGTCTGGCCTGATAGAGTGGAATACATTTCCTCTTTTAAAAAGAGAAATGAAGGTAAACCTGAACTTGATGCAGATTACAGCGATAAAGTTGCACTTGTAAAGTTTTATCCCGGGCAGGACCCAAGCATTTTGGATTTTTATGCGCTGAAATACAAAGGAATTGTTGTAGAAGCGGCAGGACTAGGGCATTTAGCTCCTGCTGAAGCAAGACATAGCTGGCTAGCAGCATTAAAGAAGCATATTCGTGCAGGATTTGTGGTTTGTGCGGCAGCACAAACTATTAATGGGAGATTAGACCCTTATGTTTACAGCAATGGAAGAGAGCTAGTTGATGCAGGAGTTATTTTTCTTGAAGACATGCTTGCTGAAACTGCACTTGTAAAACTAGGATACGTACTCGGACATTATGGATGGAAAAAGAGCATTAAAGATAAAATGCTTGAGAATTTTGCCGGAGAATTAAATGAGAAACTTAGCGTTTAATTTTCAGACATTTTAATTTCTACCCCTATCTATGAAAGGAAAGGATTTATCTGATTATAGTCAATGACCTAATAAATTGAGCAGAAAGGTCTTGACTACTTCAGAAATATGGTTTCTGACAGCTCTCAAGAATTGGAAATTCTTGAAGTCAAGGGAAAAACATAATGTTTTGCTCAATTATTTATGTTTTTCACTATATTAATTTCCTTTCATATAGTCTAATAATTTTAGATATAATTCTTGTCCATTCAAATTCTCTTGCTGAAGAGAGGGCCTGTTTTTTTATACGAGACTTTTCTTTTTCTCCCAGCCCTAGAATATAGTCAATCTTTTCAGCACAATCTTTCTCATTTTTAACTTCAAAAATAAATCCATTGTAGTTATCTTTAATCAGAGAAGAATTTCCCACGTTATTGCTTGCAAGAACTATTTTACTTCTGGATAAAGCTTCAATTAAAGATTGCGGCATGCCTTCAGTGATGGATGGAAGGATAAACAATTCTGCACTATCTATCTTTCTTATTTTTTCAGGTATTTTAGTTATAGAATTGGAAAATATGACTCTGGAACTCATATTTTTCTTATAGATTATGTTTTTTAGATAAGCCGTGTAACTTTTTTCCACCGGACCAACAATCTCAAATATTATTTCTTTGTCTTTTATTAAAGGAAGAGTATTAATGACAGTTTCTAGACTTTTAATAGGGGAGAGACGTCCGAGAAAAAGTATTTTGTGCTCTTCCTTAGATGCTTTTTGCCTGAAAAATTGAGGGGGGATGCCATTTGGGATGTAATTTATCTTTTTTCCCGAAACGCCCAGCTTTTTAAGATAAGGCATTTCCCAGCGAGTTATAGCTATAATAGAACTGAATTTATTCAATGTTCTTGGAGCGATAATCTTGTCGTAAAGCCAGACTGATAATTTTGCAATAGGTTGGCGCGTTGCAGAACGACCAAACGGGGCATGAGTTACAAGTATTACAGGAATTTTCATGGTTTTTGCAATAGAGAGCGCTTGAGTAGTATGAGTGTGGCGATAAGCATGGGCTATGATGATGTCTGGTTTGAATTCAATAGCTTTATCCTTAAATCTCCAGAAGGCAAAACTTTCTCCTCCGAGTTTGACTGCAGGAAAACGATGAATAGTTATTTTGTCAATTTTCTCTTTTTGAGTGGCTCTTCTATCTTCAGCTTTTACAAAATTAGTTGAAAATATCTTTACAGTATGTCCGGCCTTGGATAAAAGTACTGCTTCCTCTTTTACACGGGCAAAAACCCCACATATGCCTGCACTGTATGTTGTAAGTTCAAGTATTCTCATGCGTGAGCCACGGATTGGAGGTTTAAGTATTTTAGTTTTTCATACATCAAGAATTATATTTGCGCAAACTTCCTACTTTAGTTCGTGAGCAAGCAAATATAATTCTTGAGTGTGTTCAAGAACCAAACACGCCACCTACTTTAGTGGGCGGTTCTTGACACTGAGAAAACTCATTTGCTTACTCCGGATTAAAGCCGCAGAGCGTGTGCAAATGAGTTTTCGAGGTCTGAAAAACTAAAAACCCTCTAGTTTAACCTAGAGTTTTTCAGATAATTGTAACTATATAGAAGTTACAAATGGAAAGGTTTAAATAATCTGAAAAGCACCTGGATATATGGGACGCATAGATAAAGTTTTGCTTCGTGAAATTGATCTCAAAGCTACGGCTGTCCGGAATGACCCTAATTATTATCTGAAGAGAGCCCATAAAATACAGCATGCACTTTCTAATTCTGCCAAGATTTATTCTTGGTGGATAGAACATCCGGAGTTGCGCAGAATAATTATCGGGAAAATTGATACACAGAAAAAAGCCCATCTTATAGGTATAATGAAAAGAGGAGTGGGCAATCTTCTTATTTCTTGGGATTATATACGCATGCAAAAAAATATATTTTCTTCGACTACACTTCTTAATTTAGCTCAAAAGGTTGATCCAGAACAGAATGTTGGATATCGCACTATTCACGCTACACTTGGCTTTGATACTTATGTTCCACCTAATTCTTTGAGTATTCATAATAAATTAGATGAGCTTTTTTATGAATGCAGGAGAGAATCAATTCATCCTGTAGAAAGGGCAGCATTAATTCATTTAGGGGTAGCAGGCATTCAACCTTTCTTGAGTGGAAACAAGCGAGTTGCCCGATTGCTTCAAGACAAAGTTCTCTATGATTCTAATTTGCCACCAGCAGTTATTAAGGTAGGAGAAAGAAGCGTCTATCTTGATTTACTTGAACAAGCTCTACTTGGGAGGCAAGATAAAAACTTAGGAAAACAGAGAGCATTTTTTGATTATGTAGGTGGAAAAGTTAATTGTGCTCTTGACTGGGTTTTAAATGATCTTCATTTGGGAAGTTTTCGATACAATTATCATCATTGAGTAATCTTTAATAACCTCTTTTTTCTTAGAGAAATATGGACTATAAGGCAATTGGACTGAAGGCGGGGCTGGAAATACATCAGCAGCTTGACACAGGAAAGCTCTTTTGTGCGTGTCCAGGTTATTTGAGAAATGATGAGCCGCATTTTACAATAATGAGAAAGCTGCACGCTGTTGCAGGAGAGACAGGAGAAGTAGATGCTGCGGTGGCTCATGAGGCAACACTTGGCAGGACTTTTTATTATCAGGGCTATAAAGACAGCACTTGCTTAATTGAAATTGACGAAGATCCGCCCCATTTTATCAATGAGCTTGCTTTGAATGAGGCGCTGAAAATTGCATTGCTTATGAATTGCGAGATATATTCATCCACACAGATAATGAGAAAGACAGTTATTGACGGGAGCAATACTTCAGGATTTCAAAGGACAGTTTTAATTGCGCATGATGGTTTTATAGAGACAAGTTTTGGAAATGTTAAAATTGACACGATTTGTCTTGAGGAAGATGCTGCACGCATTGTTGAACGTGATGAAAAAAAGAGCGTTTATAGATTAGACCGTCTTGGAATACCTTTAATTGAGATTGCTACTGCGGCGGTATTAGACACTCCTGAAAAGATAAAAGAATGTGCCTTGAAAATTGGAGAGATTTTAAGAGTATGCAATGTCAAGAGGGGCATTGGAACAATAAGACAGGATTTAAATATATCAATTAAAGGACATGACAGAGTAGAAGTAAAAGGATTTCAAGACCCTTCTATGATGATTGAAACGGTAAAAAATGAAATTGCGAGACAAGATGAAGAAATAAAGAAAAAGAAGAGCAATGGGGAAGTAAGAAACGCTAATGCCGATTGTACGACATCTTTTCTGCGTCCCATGCCCGGAAAAGCACGAATGTATCCTGAAACTGATTTGCCTTTGTTGAAAATTGGAAGGGATAAAATTAACGAACTTAAGAAAGCTCTCCCTAAATTAAAACATGAAATTAAGGATGAACTAAAGAGGAAAGGTTTGAGTGATGAGCTTTTGAACCTGATACTTAACGGGCATTTAGAGGAGTTTGAAGTTCTTATTAAAATATGTCCTAAAGAAGCAAACCTTGTAGCCAAGATGATTACGTTATGGAGAAGCGAGTTTGCCAGCAAACTCAAGAAACCTCTTGAGGAAATAGAGGAAGTCTTAAATGAAAGAGTACTTGAGCAGGTTTTGGAAGCTTTATCTGATGGTAAAATTGAAACTGGAGATGCAAAGAGCATTCTCTGGGCAATTGCAGGAGAAGGAAAGAAAATATCCGAAGCATTAGTTATTGAGAAAGTAGATAGTGATGCACTTGAATCAAGCATAAGAGAGATATTACTGGAAAAACCAGGCCTTAGACAAAACGCATATATGGGTTTGGTGATAAAAAAACTAGGGGCAAATGTTGACAAGAGAAAAACGATGGAAATTTTGAATAAGTTGATTAAATCTTAACTGCAATGATAAAGATTAAAAAGCAGTATTTTCTTTGAGATATATGGTTAATTTAGGAGAACTTGCCAAGAATAGGGAAATGGTTGTACATCTTCGCCCTGAAGATGATGGAAAGAAAGTAGTTATCGCAGGATGGCTTTATGATGCACGTGATTTGGGCAAGATAAAGTTCATTATAGTCAGGGACATTTCGGGAGATATTCAAGTGACTGCTTTTAAACCGGAATGTTCTCCAGAAGTTTTCAAAGCAATGAGTCAATTATCAAGAGAAAGTGTGGTTGTTGTTAAAGGTATAGTAAAGAAAAATGCAAAGGCTCCGGGAGGCAGAGAAATAGTCCCTGAAGAAATTGAAGTTTTGGCAGATGCCGAGCAGCCGTTGCCTATTGATGTTTCGGATTTTTCCAAGACAGAGCTGGCTAAAAGACTTGATTACAGATTTTTAGATTTGCATAGGAGAAGGACACAGGCGATTTTTAAGATACAGAATGAGATTGCCCACTCATTCAGAGAACATTTTTACATGAAGAAGTTTATAGAGATGCAGCCCCCATGCATTATTTCTGCTGCTTCTGAAGGAGGAACTGAATTATTTCCTGTGCAATATTTTGAGAAAAAAGCTTATCTTGCCCAGTCACCCCAGCTTTACAAACAAATGCTTGCTTGTTCAATTGAAAGAACTTTCATGATAACTCCTGTATGGAGAGCAGAAAAGCACAATACTACAAGACATATCAATGAAATACGGCAGATGGATATTGAGGTCGCTTTTGCCGATCAGATGGGGGTAATGAAGCATCTTGAAGAAGCAATTATTTTTATCGTGACGAACGTGGTGAAAAAATGCAAGGATGAACTGGACTTGCTTGGAGTCACTTTAAAGGTGCCTAAGGCGGTTTATTTAAGCTATGAGGAGGCAATAAAGAAAGCCGGCGGAAAATCAGGAGAGGATTTCACGCCTGAACAGGAAAAGAAACTTTGTGAAATTTACAAAGGAGATATTGTTTTTACTTACTCTTGGCCAAGCTCCATAAAGCCATTTTATATCATGCCTCAAGGAGAGAAAAAAGATGCCATTCTTAGCGAAGGATTTGATGCTTTGTATGGGGGAATGGAAATATGCTCCGGAGGGCAGAGAATTCATATTCCTAAATTATTAATTGAAAGACTGAAAGCGAAAGGATTAAATCCTAAGAATTTTGAATCCTATATTGACAGCTTTAGATACGGCTCACCAAGTCATAGTGGATGGTCAATTGGTTTAGAGAGGTTAACCCAAATACTTTGCGGGTTAGACAGCGTAAAGGAAGCAACTTTGTTTCCCCGCGATAGAGATAGACTAACTCCTTAGTGCGTTACGATATATTTATATATAAAACAATAGTAGTTATTTTATGGGTGTGGTTTCCCTTCAACAGGCAGTTCATTCTATACATCATTCTCTTAATAGTTGGAATATCGCTTTAAATAATAATCCATTGATTTATGGCGATTATAAAATGTCTAATATTTCTTTGGTAGATCAAATTTCCTCTAAAGACCGGGCATTAATCCATAATTCTTTTTTCCCGCGTTTCTTAAGTCATTATAAGTTAGAGAGAAAGATGTGGGCAGACAAAGCAATATATCTTCTAGGAACTCGTGTTCATCATGACCCTACGAGATTAGAGAGATTATCTGAAATACGCGGAACAGACCTTATTAATAGGTTTCACGCATATTATATTCTAGAAAATCCTTCTAAAGTTGAATTTGTTCCATCAAGCGAGGAAGAATATATTGCTTCTTGTTCGTTTCTTTGCAAAGCCGATAGAGAACTTGGATTTCCATATTCAAGTCATTTTGAGGTTGATTCTTTAAAGCCACTATCAGCCGCATAATATTTAAATAAACAAAAATAATAAGGTGTATGAATATTCTGTTCATTGGTGATCCACACGGCAATAAAAAATGTGTGCCCGTTCATGTCTTGCGAGAAAGCGATTTGATTATATTTACGGGAGACTTGGGAAATGCAGATATGGCACGAAAATATTTCTTCAAGAATATTGAGAGAAAAAAGAAAGGTTTGTCACCCATTATTTTATCTGCAAGAGACAAAAAGAGAATATTCATGCAGTCATACACTTCTTCATTAGAAGTTATTGATTATCTTAGAAAATTTGCACCAGTTTATACTATATATGGGAATGTTGAGTCTACTAATTCCGAAACAAGAGAATATTCAAGGGAAATAGGGATGCCTCTTCCTTTCTTGGCTGATTCCTTAAAGAAAAGAGGAGTGAGTATTATCAATAATAAGCTGGTGCGTGCCGGAAAAGTTCGTATAGGCGGCTTGCAGTATTTTACAGATATTTCATGGATAAAGACCTTCAAGGGAAATAAAGACCGCAAAATAACAATGGAAGCAAAGAAGGAAAGCAAAGCCAAAAGCAAGACATTGCGGGCATTTGGCAAGATAGATGTTTTAGTTTGTCATCAACCACCATATGGCATTTTAGACAAGATATATGGGAGACACTTACCTAAAAGTTGGATTGGCAAACACGCAGGAAGCAAAGTTATTCGTGAATATGTAAATAAATATCAGCCAGAATATGTAATTTGCGGGCATATTCATGAAGGCAAGGGCGCAGTAAAATCAGGAAGAACAAAAATCTATAATCTTGGCTCTTGCGGATATAAACTAATTCTTTTCAGATAAATTGGAGCACAATATCTTTATAAAGTGGTTTTATTTCAAAAAAACATGATTTCAGAAGAGAAGAGGACATCAATTAAAAAAGAAGCCCAGGACATTCTTAAAAATTTTAGCAAGGCATTGGTGAATATTAAAATAGAGAAAAGTAAGCCATTTATGTCTAAAAGCAAGGGATTTCGTGAAGAAAACGGAGTGATAGTTAAAGATGATGATTTTAGGGAGAGCATGTTTAAAAATGCACCTCAACACGATGACGAGTGCATTATTGCGGAGAAGAAACAATGGTAGTTAAGAAGAAAATAAAGTTGGCAAAGAAAAATGTAAAAGATGGGGGAGTTTCTTTAGACGATGCATTTGCTGATGATGAGGATGTAAATTATGCACAATCAAAGCTGAAAAAAAAGAAAGGTTTGAGCGAAGACGAGCTTGATGGAGAACTTGACGGCATTGAAGAAAAATATGAGTCAGTACAACAAGGAACTTATACGATGAGTGCTTCTAAGCCCATTTCACAGCTTAAAAGAGGAGATAAAATTGATATTGATGGCGTAATATATGATATTGATGCACATTATGTTCTTATTAATCATGAAAGCACAAAAGAAATGGCTATAGAAATATTTAATTCAAAGAATGAAAAAGATTATCAATTGAGATATTTTGACGATCAGGTTGCTACAACCATAGAATTTTATGAATTGCAGGAGATTATGTACATTAAGAAGCCATTCTCCAAAATTTCATGGTAAGGGCATATAAAAAAGAAAAGTTCATATATATAGAAAATAAGTACTTTTTATGGAATTTGCTGAAAAAGCCAAGGCATATCTGGCAGAAATAAAGAAGCGGGACAAGGAAATTAATGCTTTTCTGTATATTAATGATAATATTGTAAAGGAAGCGGAGGAAATTGATAAAAAATCATCCAAGGGCAGATTATATGGCTACATCTTCGCTATTAAGAGCAACATAAATGTTAAGGGAATGATATGCAATTGCGCTTCAAAAGTTCTTGAGAATTACCGAGCCGGCTATGATGCAAGAGCAATTGAGAAAATAAAGAAAGAGGACGGGCTTATTATAGGAATGACTAACTGCGATGAGTTTGCTGCTGGGGGGTCTGGAGAGAATAGCTCTTTTGGAGCAACGCATAATCCTCGCGCCCCAGATAGAGTTGCAGGCGGAAGCAGTTCAGGCAGTGCAGCAGCAGTTGCAGCAGGATTTTGCGATGTTGCCCTTGGGAGCGATACTGGAGGAAGCATTAGAACGCCGGCAAGCCATTGCGGAATTGTTGGAGTGAAACCAAGCTATGGACTTGTTAGCAGGTATGGATTAATTGATTTGTCTATGAGTCTTGACCAGATTGGACCATTGGCAAATAATATTTCTGATGCATTTCTAGTTCTGGATGTTATCAGGGGTAAAGACGAGAGGGATAATATGACAAAAGATTATGGCAAAATAAGTCTTGAGAAAGTAAGAGATATTAAGGTGGGAGTTTTAAAAATAAAAGGTGTTGAAGACAGGATACAAAATTTAATTGACATGAGAATTAACGAGATATGCAAAAATAACGGGTGGAAGAAAAAAGAAATTAATATCAATCACATTGATTTGGCTGTTCAGACATATTATCCTCTTGTCTATTCAGAATTTTTCTCTGCAACTAGAAGATTTGACGGCAGAAGATATGGAAAGAAGATAGAGAAGGCGTGCGGAGAAGAAGTTTTAAGAAGAATTTTAGGAGGAAGTGAGATAACAAAGGCAGAATTTGAAGGAGCGTATTATGAAAAAGCTCTTGCTGTAAAGAAGATTATTGCGGAAGAATTTGAGCAGGCATTTAAGGAAGTTGATTGCATCATGCTTCCTACCTGTCCAGGACTTCCGTGGAAATTAGGGGAAGGCATGAAAATGAAGATAGAAGAGATTTATGCTTATGATGCATTGACAATTCCGGCAAATCTTGGAGGAATATGTGCAATTTCAATTCCGGCTGGGAAAATAGACGGAGTTCCTATCGGGATGCAAATTATGTGCGCCAAAGGAAAAGATGCCAGGATGCTTAGTATAGCAAAAATGACGGAACTGATTAACCATTAAACTTATAAGCGTCCAGAGACTTTTTCTAAAATGAATATAGGCGAGGCAGATATACAATTTTTAGGTCATGATGGATTTCTCATAATTACTCCCGGAGGAAAGAGAATAATCATAGACCCATATAATGTTTCACCAGTTGTTGAACCTGCAGATTTTATCCTAATTACTCACAGTCATTCTGATCATTGCAGCATCAAGGATATAGGAAATATCTCAAAATCCGGCACAATTATTTTAACTACGCCAGATGCGCAGAGTAAAATTACACACATTGAAGGTGTTGAGATGCAAATTATTGAATCAGGAGATGAGATTACTCTAGGCAACATAAAGATAGAGGCGGTACCTGCCTATAATATCGGCAAGGATTTTCATCCAAAATCTGAAGGTGGTATAGGTTATATTATAAAGATGGATAAAGTAATAGTTTATCATGCAGGCGATACCGACAAGATACCAGAAATGCAAAAACTTAGCGGTTATGGAAAACATGATAATATATTCGTAGCTCTTCTTCCCGTGTCAGGCACTTATGTCATGAACGCCGAGGAAGCTGCAGATGCAGCAGGCATGCTTAATCCTTACATCGCAATACCCATGCATTATGGGGCAGGAGTAGCTGGAAATGTTGAAGATGCAAATCATTTTGTGTCTTTATGTGAATCAAGGAACATTGCGGCTAAGGTTTTAGAAAAAATCTAGCTTTATTGAATTTATAGTGAGAGACATAAAATCTACTTATTTTTTTGCGTTCGCTCGCGCGGAAACAGGGGAAACCAAATTCCCAAAAGCACAGCCGTAGAGGTCGTCGAGCCAGCCGTTGCCGCTGACATCCAACCTGCCATCGCCAAGGACCCTGAAGGAGTACAAGCCAACAACCCTGAAGGAGTACAAGCCAACAACCCTCACAACAGGCTTTTTAACTGAATCAAATCCCCAAACATTAACACCTTTAGGATATTCAGTATCATTTGCAATAGGAGATAATAAAAACTTTCCGTGTTCTTGTACGCCTCGCTCAAAAGAACCATATGGAACAAAAGAAGTATCTCCATCAAGCAAGTATATTCCATTTACTTTTCTTACTCCATTAAGACTATTTTCAAGTTTTTTATCATCTATCATTATATTTCCTTTATCATCTGTTAAAGGATTTATCCAAACTCCTTCATTAGTTATTACAATTCTTCCTGCTTGCAAATAATTTGGATTGAATATCTTAGGTTTAGCAAGATTCGGAAAATTATAACTTGCAACTGCAAGAGATTCAGCAGTTGATAATAGTTTAAAATTAACATCTGACAGATTTTTAACTCATGAGTAAACCTTGAGGTTTAAGCTCATGCCTTCTTCACCTAAATTTGCATTTTTTCTATCTTGTTCGCATCATTCCTTTGCTCAAAGATACAGAGAACTGCACACAATGTGAGCTATAACCTACACAGTTCTCTGTCTGGATAACTGCTCTTCTGCGAGGTATAAACAATTTAGTTATCCATAATATTGCAAACTTCTCATAATTTCATATGTATCTTCCTTTTCTTAACTCTTATGTGAATAACCCATATTTTTTACCACAGTCAAATATAAATACTAGTTTTTTGTTGTTTAGTACATAATTGAAAGGAGGTAAAGATAAATGGTACTAGATTTTGCAAAAGAGGCCATACAGAACGCTTCTACACATAGCATTAACTTTGACGAATTACGAGCCGGAAAGGCAAATATCAAGGTTGTTGGGTGCGGAGGAGCAGGATGTAATATGACTACGTGGCTTTTCAACAAAGGCATTAATGGTGCTACAATCTATGGAGTAAATACTGACGCTTTGCACTTGAGCATTACCAAAGGCGATGAGAAAATTCTTATCGGAAAGGAGCTTACTCGAGGTCTTGGCTGCGGAGGATATCCTACAAAGGGTAGAGAAGCGGCTAAAGAATCGCTATCAGAACTTAAAAAATCTGTTGGCGGGGCAGATATGGTGTTTGTATTGACTGGATTAGGCGGAGGCACTGGAACAGGAGCTGCACCGGTGGTTGCGCAATTGGCTAAAGAGTCAGGCGCAGTCGTTATTGCAGTCGTTACAATGCCCTTTGAATGTGAAAAGGCACGACATGATAAGGCAGAATTCGGATTACAGGAATTGACAGAAGTTGCAGATACAGTTATAATTATTGATAACAATCGCCTAGTAGATATAGCCGGCAATTTGCCAATGGAACAAGCCTTTGCAGTAGCGAACGAGCTGGTAAGTACAATGATTAAAGGCATAGTGGAAACTATTACCTTGCCATCATTGATTAACTTAGACTATGCTGACGTTTCAGCTATTATGAAGAACGGAGATGTTGCAGTTATCGGTGTTGGAGAGTCTGACACAACTGATAGAGTTAATGAGGCAGTAAGACAGGCTTTAACACATCCTTTATTGGATGTCGATTACAAGGGAGCAACCGGAGCGTTAATCCACATTACTTGTGGTCCTGATTTCAAACTTGAAGAATTTTCAGGCGTAGGTGAACTTGTAACAGAGAACATCAGCCAAGATGCCCAAGTTATTATTGGAGCTAGAATTAACAAAGAATTCGCTAATCGTGTCCGAGTTATAACTATTATGACTGGTGTCAAATCGGCTTATATCGTAGGAAGAAGATCCCAACGCGAAGAGCAGCACATCAAGTCGGAGATGTCTGATCTTGGCATAGAAGTCTTTAGATAGAAGGACGAGATATTTTATTTTATTTTTTTCTCTTCCTTTTTTATTTTTTTTATAGGAAATGACTTTAATATAGATAATTCTCCATAATCATACTCTCTTCCGTGATTTCCTATAAAAAATCTACTTAATTTTTTGCGCGAGTGGCTAAGCCACTTTCAGATAACCCAAAAGAGCAATTACTAAACCTTTTGCCATTAATGATACCAAACCGGCCGTGAAAGCCGCTGTCGCACAACGCGAGAACTCTTGTAACAATTTCTCCACTTTTGGCATTCGTTGGCTTTACGAGTCTAGTTCCATCAATAAGATTAACTCCATAATCTGCTCTCATTATATTATGCCATGTACCTGGTCCAACTCTCTGCAATGGAAGGGGAAAATATCCTTCTTTAACTGAAACAGCATTTGGTACGGGGTTTTTCGGTACAATCGCAATTAACTTTCCCATATTTCTTGTTAAAATACATACTATTAATTCTTTCTATCTAGTTACTACTTAGAAATTAATTCTATTTCAGAAACATTAATTACCATTCTTCTTCTTCGAATTTAGATGGAGAGAAATCAAGCTGTTCTTCGGGTATTCCCCTAAGCCGACCATGCTTTATTATCTTGCTCCAGCTTTTAGGGTTAGGAATGGCTTTGAATATTTTATCAGAAAAAACAACAAACAAAGAGGAATTGTCATAAAAGTGACAGTAAAATCCTTCAACTAAGTTTTTTTGCATTTCGAGCATAACCGAGTTAATATCTTCACGCTCAACAAGAACTTTGTAAGCTTGATAATCCATACCTTTTTTAGAGCCAATTATGTTAAATTTTTCAATAAATAATGGATTGCGGAGACTTATATCAATAATTATTCCATGATATTCATTCATGATTATATGTTGTCGTGTATTCCCGGTTCTGTGAAAATTGTAGGCCTTTTTCTCTCACCCCATGATTCCCAATACATTTTAGGCTCATTCTTTCTGGGCTTTTCATTTTTTCCAGAAGCATAACCTATAGGTATTACTGCCTCTATGTTTATTTTCTCAGGTATCTTCAAAATATCTCTTATTTCTTTATCATTATACGCACCCACCCAACAGGCGGCGGCTCCAGCATCTGTTAGTTTTAGAAGAAGAGTCATTATTGCTGCTCCTGCTTGCTGTCTTGAATAAATACGGCCGCGCTCACCATACATTTCTTCTATTAAACTTTCATCTGAACATACTAAGACAAGGAGATTTGAATCTAGAATCCAATCTTGTTCACAGCATTTAGATATATTGTCTATTTTTTTAGAGTCTTCCACTATAATAAAATGCAGATTATTCTTGTTTCCTGCGAAAGGATTGTTTCTTATGGAGTCTATTGCTTCTATCGCCACTCGCCAATTTGCCGCCTTTTTTTTAAAAGACCTTATTGAGCGCCTCTTTTCGACAACCTTGTCAAATTCCATATTTTCCATAAGCATTGGAGATATAAAAAGGTGTTGTTTGCCATTTATAGGAAATCACGGAAGAGAGTATGATTATGGAGAATTATCTATATTAAAGTCATTTCCTATAGGTCAAAGACATCTCTCCACAGCCCATGACTTCCCTTCCTTTGTAGAAGACAATGTATTGGCCTTCTGCGAGAGCTTCCAATGGTTTATTGAAAGTGAACGACCAGCCATTAGTAGTTTTCTTTAATTTGCCCAGATGGAAAAATCCCAGATGTCTGATTCTTGCTTTTAGTTGAGCTGGAATTTTGGATTTGGCATTTATTAAATGCAGATTTTTAATTAAAACTTTTCTTCTTTTTAACGCCGGATGCCCTTCGGGAGCAACAACCAGAAGGTTATTTCTTCTTTTTTCTCCCACATAGAATCTTTTTTGTGCAAATTCTCTTGGCTTTTTCACATTAATTCCTATGTGTTCACCTGTTTTTTGGCCTATTGTGTAAAAAGAAATGCCCTTATGAGTGCCTATAATATCTCCCGTCGGAGTTATTACTTTTCCGGGCTTTTCTTTTATTTTCTGCTTCAAGAAATTCTGCATATTCTGCTGTCCTACGAAGCATATTCCAACAGTTCCATGCTTATTCCAATTTGGGAAGTTATTTCTTCTTGCAATATCTCTTATTTGCTTCTTTGTATAATTTCCTATGGGAAAGATGGTATGTGACAAGTCTTTTTGAGCAAGCTCTGCAAGAAAATATGATTGGTCTTTAGTATTGTCTTTTCCCATTAATAATGTACAGATTTTTTTGTATTTCTTTATTTTTGCATAATGTCCAGTTGCAATTAAGTCTGCTTTGTATTTCTTTGCAGCTTTCCAGAGGAATGGGAACTTTATAATCGCATTGCATGAAATGTCGGGATTAGGCGTTTTGCTTGAAGCATATGATTTAAACATAGGGTTAAGAACGTGCTTTTTGTAATCTTTTTCATAATCAAGAACTATGAGTGGAATATTAAGAATAGATGATATTTTTCTAGCCATTTTTAACTCATCAAGATAGGCACATTGACCGGTTAATTTGTTTTTTGTATCAGAATAAATCTTCAGGAATGCTCCTATAACATTATATCCTTTTTTCTTTAAGAGAAGAGCAGCGACACTTGAATCTACTCCTCCAGACATGCCTAGAAGCACCGTTTTTTTCTTTTCGCACATTTTATCCATAAATAAAGAGCGAAACACAATCTTTTAATACTTTTGACTGTATTCTTCTTCATGAGCGAGGAAGTAATAACTGGTGGGCTGAAAAGCTTTCGTTATCCCAAGGGAGAGCAGCTGCGTTTAAGTGATGAAAAAAAGCGCGAGATAAATGAAGCTTACGAAAGAGCTGAGGAGCGGAAAGGGAAAGAAAAGAGACACAGGATATTTATTGCAATAACAGTAATATTAATTATTTTGGCAATAGTGTCTTATTTTGTGTCAAGAAATTTATAAAAACCAACCCGTAAGTGATGTTGTGACTTTTTTATTATACGGCAGTCAATATTTAAAACGTCCTCGGGAGGACTCGAACCTCCGACCCCCTGATTAACAGTCAGGTGCTACTACCGGCTGAGCTACGAGGACTTATAAAAACGAATAGAAAGTTCTTATTTAAACGTTGCTGTGGCAGCTTAGCTATTCACAAAATTACTTATGCGCTGAAGAGGAGAGAATGGGAATGGCCTGACGTTTGAAACACCAGATATGTAACGTACGTAGCGATATGTTTCTGTATTCCAGAATTCTCCAAACTCTGCCAAATCTTTACTGCGCTTGTTGTTTATCAATGTATAAATCCAGTTGATAAGCGCAATGATTGCAGCAAGATACATCCAGACGTACAGAATGACTCCAGAGACAATTAAAACAATTATTTTGAAAATTGCTTCTTGGCGTTCAGTGTATTTAACCATGTTATATTTAGTTTCAGAGAATATATAGATTTTTGCATTTTATTTTCTGCTATAATCTTATCGACGGCAAGGAAATTTAATTATTTTTATCAAATCTTGAAAAAGATATTCTTTCGGATACTTTTATATACTCGCGATGTTTCTAAATATAAAGAGGTAGTAAAGTGGCAAAAAAACGAAAAGCAAAAAAGGCGACTCGTAAGGTAAAACGCAAGAAACGCCGTTAATACTATCTTTAATTTTTGTTTTGTTTTTTATTCTTCTTTGTTTTTCCAAGGTTTAAGACCGAGATCTGTGGAGTGACGCTCCACATTTTTTCTTTCTAAGTATCTATACGCATTGGCTTGTTTTGTACCTTTTATTATATTTATTATAGCTGTTGTTGCATCTTCTATCTTTTCCGAGGAACCTATGACTCCAACGTCACTTTCTTTCACAAGTATGTGACATCCAGATATCTCCTCTACAGTCCTTCTTGTTTTTCCTTCTCTTCCAATAATTCTGGAACGTACGTCTTTAAGATTTTTTCTTCTTGTATAGCTGCGGATGTGCAATTTTACAAAAATCGTGTCTTCTTCCAGCATTAATAAAGCTTTTGCAGCTGAAAAACCAAATTGCATGGCTTCTAATATGCGTGTCGCTTCGTATTCATCTATTGGGGCGCCTTCAATTTCTGCTTTCCTGCCATTTATTTTTATACTGACTTTAAGTTTCTTTTCTAGATTAGCTTTTTCTCTTTTAATTTCAGAGGCATTTTGAAAATAAATTGTTTCCATGCAATTACATGTATAGAAGTGTTTTTTAATATGTCGGTTGTAAGCGATATTGCCAACGATATAGAATTTTCCTATCCTTCTAGGCGGATGTTAGATAATTGACTCTTTTTAAATTAAATTTATGGGTAAAATAGATTTTTGTGAAAAATGCGACTATGTAGAAAGGCAGGCAGACGGCACAGGCAACAGATGACTAAAATATAAGCACAAATGGAATATCCTGAACTTTTGATATATTCCCTTCTCTTACTATTTCTGCTTCAATCGCTGCATCCACTGAATTTTTGCCAACAATATTAAATGTCGCATCTTCAAGAGCCTGCATCTTGAGCAATTTTATTAATTCTTCACGATTAAGAATTCTGTCTTTGTAGAAATTTTCCCTGCAATCTAGCTGTTTTATTCCTTCTTCAAATATTTTACCTATTATTTCATCATCGCATACTGCGACTACTGTACGATAAGACTTGTGAATCTTTACAAACATTTTATATTGATGCTCTTACGGGGGATTTGGCACCGCAGGCCAGACAATGCTTGAATTTAATTCCTTTTTCAATAATCAGTTCTGTGTCCGGCTTTTTGCATTCGTTACATATAACAAATTCTCGCGTATATGAATTAACTTTCTCATTTACTTTTGATGAATTTAGCTTTGAATTTAAGATAAGACGTTCGTTGTCTATTTTTCCCGGAGTTGCCAGTTCTCTCTGCAGAAACTTTGCCAGTTGCTCTATAGGGCGCCTTAAGTAATCTGCAATTTCTTTAATATTAGTTATTATAGTGTTTTTTCCCTGTACCTGTCCTTTTACCAGAGGCACTTCAAATCTTCCGCTATCTTTTTTGACTACGTTTACTTTAGAGTAAGCTTCTTCAAGCAGTTTTTCATATGATTCCATATAAGTCAGATAGGATGAGGGGTTTTAAAGGTTATTGTCGGAATGTCTGGAAATTGCTTAAAGAAACTTTATAAACTCTTTTCACTTATTATTTTTATGAATGTTAAGAATTTAGTCCTTGGAATAGGTATATTTGTAGTCTATCTGCTTATGTTAAATTATGGCATTGAGGCATTTTATCCTTCTCCACAATACAATGATTTTTGCACTCCGGGAAGCGAGTTTGAACGCTCTCCTGTCAAACCTTATCCAGTTTCGGGAGACCCCAATTGCACTTTCTCATCTAAATTAAGAGAGCAGGAACAGCAATGTTATGCCCAAGAAGGGCAGCCAATATACGAATATAATGAGAGGGGGTGCGCTCTTGCAGTAAGAGAATGTGATTTGTGCAATAAGGAATATAATGATGCCAGGCAAGCTCATGCCAAAGTAGTTTTCATCATTGCGTTAATTGCCGGAATCATAACTCTCTTGCTTGGATTTCTTGTTTTGTCTATGGAACCTGTCGGAAGCGCTTTAATGGCTTCGGGAGTAGGCGCTATATTTTACGGTTCTGTGAGAAATTGGGAGAACCTTAGTGATATCTGGAGATTTTTGCTATTGCTTTTATCACTAGTTTTATTGATATGGATTGCATTGAGATTGAATTCTCAAAAGAAGAAGAGCTGGCAGTTTTGGAAGAAGTAATTATTATGGATTACAATAAAGAGACTTGCAAAAGGTTTATGATGCTTATCCTGATTATTTCGATATTAAGTTTGGAACTTACTCTAATAACGTCATCAGAAAAGAATTAGATTATGTATCTCATTCACTTTCTAAAGGGGCGCGTATTCTTGATTTGAGAAGTGGTCCAGGCAATCATGCACATTATTTTAAGGATTGTGGTTTTGATGTTTACTGTCTAGATTTTTCAGAGGCAATACTTAAGAAATGCAGAGAAAAAGGCTTAAAGACTGTAAAGATGGATTTTGAGAACATGTCATTTTCACCAGAAAGTTTTAACATGGTCTGGGCTTATACTTCTTTATTACATATACCTAAAGAAAGAGTTCCAAGAGTTATCTCTCTTATCCATAATATTTTAACAAATGGAGGACATTTTGGAATATCTATAAAAGAAGGAAATGGGGAAGGATTTTTTAATTTTCAAAAGGGAGGAAACAGGTGGTTTTCGCTATATACTGATAAGGAGATAAGGTTAATTTTAGAGAATGCTTTCTTTGTAGAGAAACATTAGCGTGTTCCTGTGCAGGATAAAGTATTTTTAAATTATTTTTGCTCTAAGAAATTTTAATTGAACAATAATTAAATTATCCGAGATATCTTAGCTTTCCCGGGCGAGGCTCATAAGCTGTTCCATCTTCCAAAAGCTTTTTTATTTCCTGATTAATCACTTCAGGATGTTCTTTTAATTCAAGAATTAACTTGTCTATATCAACGCCGCCGTCTTTTTCTGCTTCCTTCACCATTATCAATATTTTGTCTTTTAAAGCTGTGCGCTGTTCAGTTGGGAGAGTTTTGGGCATATTGGATTCTATCTCTAGTTTTCTTAAAAGCAGGTAAGCTGGGTCTTTTTTCTTAATTATTTCAGGAGTCAGATATACCTCGTTGTTCCAGGAACGAACCAGACCTATAAGGACTACTGTGTCGCCTTGATTAAACTGAGTGAATTTTTCCACATCATCTCCAAATGTCTTAGCCTTTATCTGTCCTGTTCCGTCATCTAATGTAATTGAGCCAAATTTCTTTTCTCCTTCCTGAATATATTTATCTATAATGTTCGCGATAAGATTTACACGAACTACCTGCTTGTCTCCAACATCAAGAGACTTAAGGCGATCACCTTCCAATAACGGTTTGCCGGCAAGCAAGCCACCAATGCGCATTTTATAGGCTATATTTCTTTTATATTGCTCAACCATGTCAAATTGGAGTTTTAAGTATTTTTAAGTTTTTGGTTGGTGCGCCAACATCTTTTTTAGAGTCTTTGTATAAATCCTTTCTTAGGTCTGAAGAGATCGCCTGACTTTGTAAGCTGGCCTATGGCATCTTCTAGTTCAAGAGGAGCAATTTTACCTTCTAATATCTTTTCTAATTCTTCAAGAGGGATTAATTTTCCCATTCTTGATTCAAGCTGGGATATTGCTTCTCTTACTGCGACAATTTTACTTCTTTTTGAAGAAGTTATGCCTGTGGTAATCTTATCTATATCAAAAGTTTTTGCTTCTTCATCATAACCTACTTGTTTCAAAGAGGTTTTTAAGAGTTCAATTGCGTTTTTTGCATCTTCTCTTTTAACTTCCTGGGCAAGACGCATTTTAGCAAGTGCTTCAGAAAGCCTAATTACTCCTTCAAGCTGTCTGGCAGTTATAGGGATTGGCTTTATTTCATTATCACTCTTAGTAGATTGGTTCCTTAGTTTTACATAAAAATCCTTTATTTCATCTATAGCTTCATCAGTAAGTTTTGGGCGGCATTTTTGTTTAGCATAGGAAACGTATTTGCGCAGGAGACGCTGTTCTATGATGTCCCGGACAACATTTTGCTTGTGTTCCTGCAAGACATGAGATGCTATTGCTTCATCTTGAATCTTATTTGGCAAGTCTCGAATAATGAATATTATATCAAATCTGCTTAATAAAGCGGGAGATATGTCTATTTGCTGTGGTATCGGCGTATAAGGGTCAAATCGCCCTAATTTAGGGTTTCCAGCAGCCAATACTGTTGTTTCAGAACGAAGAGTAGCTTGGATATTTGCTTTTGATATAGTCACAGTTTGCTGTTCCATGGATTCATGCATTGCGCTTCTATCTTGTTCATTCATTTTTTCAATTTCATCTATACATACCATGCCTTTATTTGAAAGTACCATGGCACCCGCTTCAAGGGACCATCCTTTCAAGAATTCGTCTTTCACTACAGCCGCAGTTAATCCTGCAGAGGTAGCTGCTTTTCCCGATACATAACGGCCTTTAGGAGCTATGGATGAAGTAAATTTAAGCAATACAGATTTAGCTACTCCTGGATCTCCTACCAGCAGAATATGTATGTCTCCACGGGTGCTTCCTCCGTCAGATTTAGTTTTTTTCACCCCTCCAAAAATCTGCAAAAGTACGGCTTCCTTTATTTTATCGAAACCATATATGCTTGGAGCAATACTCTCGGAAAGCCTCTTTAAGACATTTGGATCTGCAGCAATTTCAAGTATATCTTTAATTTCCTCTTCAGAAATATTAAGACTTTCAAAGGATTCTTCAAGAGGGACTATATTGTTTGCTTCTACAGCAATATCGAAACGAGTGGATATGGAACCCGTTGGCAATGGTACAGGGACTTCTTTAAGCACTCCATAAATCTTTATTTTGCTTCCGGGAGTAGTACGTTCTTCCATCTTCGGCTCAACAAGGTCTTCTTTTAAGAATACATTTATGCGTCTTGGTTGTTCTCCTCCATCTAAACTGTCAGGAGATTCTTCTATTATTAGGCGCTGCGTGTCAACCATTTCTTTTGAAAGAAGTTTAAAGTTTCCCTTCCATGAACATGTGCATCTGCTCGGTTCACGGAATTTCCTGTCTATTTGCAGGACTGACAGTATTGCTCCACAGCTCGGGCATTCAAATTTTGCGTTTACAACTTGCGGACGGACTTCTGAAGCCTGGCGGACAATTCCTTCTATCCAAAGAAACTGGTCGAGATGTCTAGCCCTAATTTCCCTTATTTTGACAAAAAAAGATTCCTTAGGTATTTCAGTCAATCTGACTCTTGGGTCTTTGCCTATTCCGCTTTCTCCAATAGCTTCTTCAAGTATTCCAATAGTTTCTTCAGGGGCTTCTTTTAAATGGTCAGCTAAGGGTGTAGAGAACTCTTGCAGACTCATGAAATTAAGATGAATGACTCTTTCGCTGCTTCTTAAAGACACTCCAAGTTCTTTTTTATGAGCATTGAAAAACTTCTGTGCTTCAATGACTAAATCCTCATGCTTCTTCTTTTTATCCATGTGTAAATGGGGCTTTTAAGCTTTATATGGTTTATGCCACGCTATAAGAATGTTTTGGCTAAGATTGTTATGTAGATTTAGGCATTGTAATTCGTTATGAAACAGAACGGACAAGTTATATTCTTGAGCAAATAAAGAGGATGAATCCAGAACTTACCAAATTGCAATGTCCTATTGTAGTTCTTCTTTCAGGAATTGAGCCTGCTGTTGGAGGACCAATACTTAATCCAATCGGAGAAAGAACGATTTTGAATTATAATGTAGACATCTCGGGACTTTGTCTCAACGGGGTCCTAGACATCTGTGCCGGCGGTTATGATCTGACTTACGCCGACGAGTCTGGTCGGTTAGTTCTTATTGGTGACTAAGGTAATTCGCAATTCTTTTATATCGGGAAACGAAGACTTCAAAAATGCTCATCTTCGCATTTTTGAAGTCAGTCAAGAACCAAACACGCTACCTATTTTAGTGGGTGGTTCTTGACAAGTCATTTATTTCACTCAATTTGAAATCTAAGAATGGCTCCAACTCCCTTCGTCATGTTGAAGAATTGCTCTCCTTCCTGATTCTCGTTTGATATTATAAAGACTTCAGAGCCGATACGCTCTGCTTCAGATTCTAATTCTTCAGCTTGCTCTCTGGGAAAGTCTTTAGAAATAAGCAGAGTTTCAACTGCTCCACGCTCAAGGGCCAGACGAGTTTTTTCTATTCCATACACTGCTTTCTCCCTGTGTTTTCCCACGGTCTCGAAAAATTTCTGTATTATTTCTTTTTCTTTAATGAACTCCTGCTGTGATATTTCCTCTTCTGAAGATTCTACAAGAAGTTTTAAACCGTGTTCATCAGTGTAGCCGATATCTTTCACCGCAATCACTTTCTCTTTTAGTTTTGTAACTAATTCGCCGTATTCTAAGAACTCTTCTTTTGTAGGTATTGGACCGCCTACAATTATCCCTTTTAATTTAGGCATGTCAAAGAATATTTCTTTCATTGCAATAGCCACCCGCTTGAAAAACTCTTTAGCAAGACTTTCAGTGAGGCGTTCAAATCGCGCTGCTGATTGTCCTCCAGCCTTTATTTTTCCTGGAACTCCGGATGTGAGCACACGAATTACTTTGATTTGCTTTCCTTCAAGAACTCCAATTGTTGCTTCACGGCGGTCCATAACCAGCAAACCATATATTTCTGTGACTTCCAGCATTTCTTTAAGCGGTTCAATGACGAATGTTTTGTCACAGCGATACATTCTTACACGCAGGGGTTTTGGAGGCTCATATGCCCATAATTTAATATCCTGACCTCCTTCACGCTCCGAAACATTTCCACAATAAATAGCAAGACCGTTCAGAGGAGTCTGTTTATATTCTTTTATCTTCCTGATAATTGTCTCTAATGCCGTTACAACTGCTGTTCTTGTCTGCTTTGATTTTATATTCTCTGCAGTTCCTGCTTCTGCAGCAAGCTGACTTGAAACTTGATGTATATTAGTGCCAGAAGGAATAAGTACAGTGACTAGTTCAGTATGGCTTCCCTTTATACTCCCAAGTAAGTTGACTAGCTCTTGAAGCTGTTGTTTTTGCTTGTCGTTCAATGTTATCGGAATGTATGTTTCTGAAGCCATACAAAAATAATAAAATGATAGTTAATAAAGGTGAGGGTGGTTGAAAGATTTTTATACAGGAGACTCTTGTTTTAAGGATGAAAAAGCCAGTGCTAAAGGCATATTATGGTGGTATATTTTTTGAGTTCGTATTACAGGATAGGAATGCTGATGTCGTTATTATACTGCCAGGTTTTCCCGGAAGGAATGATTACAATGAAATTATAGAAGTCTTTTTTGAAAGAGGATATCATGTATTTGTGCCTAGATATAGGGGGAGCTATCAGAGTTCAGGTACATTTCTATCAAAAAGTCCGGTAGATGATTTAACAATGTTTACAAGAAACCTGCGGAAAGGGAGTGCCAAAAGCTTATGGGATATGAAAAAGCATAATTTCAAGATAAATAAGATTATCTTAGTTGCAAGCAGTTTTGGAGGAGCTGTAGCTTCAGGACTGGTCGCAAAAGAACCTGGTTTTAGCCACTTAATTCTCGCATCTCCAGTATGGGATTTTGCAAAACATAATGAAAACGGAGATGAACAGGATTTAGAACATCTCACTTCTTTTGTTAAAAGAGCCTATAAAAATTGTTACAGACTCTCTTTTGACAATCTTAGAAATCGCGCTATGAAATTTAAAGACATAAATCCTGTAAATTATATACATGGACTTATTGACTTTCCAGTTTTAGTTTTACATGATCCAAATGATAAAGTTGTTGCTTTTAGACATACTAAAGAGATGCTGACGAATCTTAACAAAGCCACTTATATAGAGCATTATTTAGGACACGGGCTAAATGAACATTTAATAAATGCGTTTTGGAAGGAAATAGACAAATTCATAAAATTAAATTATATCTAAAAAGATTATAAATTAATATCTATGCCTTAACATTTAAAATATTTCTCAATAAGCTATATATGCGACTGGGAGGGGGAAACCCCATCAAGCTTAATATACATCTTTGCTAATTCACCAACAGTGTGTTTATAGGATGTTGGATGGTCTGGTCTAGGATTTGGAACATAGACATGTCCTACTATAAAGCTCGTTATTTTATTTGTCATTATATAAATATTTATAAACTGCTAATTATGCATTTACATTATGGGAAAACAAAAAGAAATTAGACCTTATTCATTATATGCTGCAAGAGAAATTTTCCAAAGAAAAATTCAAGAAGGTTATGAAGAAGTAGCATTCAGTAATGAAGGTGAATGGCATCAGCAGGAAAGAATAGTAAGGATGTGTGCCTTTTATTCTCCAGATGGAGAGATTGAAACATATGAGCAACATGAAATTGATGACCTTATAGTTATCCGAGCATCGAAACCCTTTGGAGTAACCTTTAAAACAGGGAAGGGTTTAAAAGAAAGGTTAAAACCATATAATCTAACATTAGGTGAGAAAAGAAAAGTTAGAGATGTTCTTAATGATATAATTGGTTGGGAGTTTAGATAAAATCTTCTTATATCGTGCAGGCACTCCGTTCTTGCGAGCGCTCTCAAATTGTGTATAACATGATACATTTATAGAAGTCGCTCACCAAAATTTAAATTATAAAGTAAGTGAGAGATTTGGGTCGAAAAAGTGCAACGCAGTGAGCCTGTTAATGCCTGTTCAACTCTCGTGAATACTTGGAATGACGAGACATAGATGCAATCGGTTTTGCGAAGCAAAAATGCCGAAGATTTTTCTGAGAGTTAAAAAATATCAAAAACTGCTAAGCAGAGTAAAATTAGAGTTTTGGGGCACGCGCCGTTTTTTCGTTAGGGGGCATTTTGTTCTTGTTTTTCAATATGATAAAACAACAGATACAATAAACTTTGATGATTTTGACCATCAAGATATAATATACAAAAAAAGATAGTTTGGGATAATTTTTCATCTCTCTTTTTAATATAAATAACGGAAAAATTGGTGTTGAGTGAAACGAACTCCTTAACCTTTGTTATGTTAGAAATCTCTTTATTCTAATTGATTTATGAGCATCCAAAAATTTCCGTGTTAATTTATTGAAATTTTTTGATACATCAAGAACCAAACACGCCACCTACTTTAGTGGTTGGTTCTTGACAAGAAGTTTCAATTTCTTTCTCTTTCGTTTATGGTTTAAGCAAAGATGAGGGTCTTAGTGCTTTGTTAGAATGATTACTGCAGATTATGGCAAGCTCGAATATCTTTCTCAAATTTTTGCAATTCAGGAGGAATTTCTATTCCGGAAATAGGCTCTCTCAGAGATATTCCCAGTTCTTTCTTACTTTTCCATACTCTGCTGTTAAGCTCCATAATCTTATCAACTAAATTGCTATCTGAAAATTTTCCAGCTTTAGGAAATTTTTCTATATTTATTTTCAATTCTGACGCAATTGATGAAGTTATTTGAGGGATTATAGGGTAGAGTAATTGAATTAATCTCTCTAAAAGATAGTAAAGGGTGTATTTTCCTGATTCGCTTTCTTCAGGAGTGAATCTACTTTCTGCATTATATACTCTGCTTTTTACAATTTCAATATAGTGAGAAGCAAAGGTCTCCCACAGGAAAGCGCGAAGTTCCTGCGAAGGATGATTGAAGTCATATACAGAATAAGACTTATCGGTTTCTGAAGTAATTTTCTCTACCAACTCAATGAAAATTGAATCCATATGAGTTAGCTTTGGCTTCTTTCTGGGTTTCCTGAACTGTGTTATGAATCTAGTCATGTTTACAAGTTTGTTAATTGTTTTCAGCTCCGCGCGAATCTTATCTTTTGAACATGCGAAATCCTGTCTTGATAAATCTCCTTCAGTTGCCGCCCAGATGCGCATTGCTTCTGCACCATATTCTTCAAGGATTTGCTGCGGGTCTATAATATTGCCTAGAGATTTTGACATCTTTCTGCCTTTTTCGTCAAGAATATGCTGATGAATCCAGACATCCTTAAAGCACGCTTTATTTGTTTCGAGATATCCTCTTAGAATTGTATAGTACAGCCATGTACGCACAATTTCTTTGCCTTGCGGACGAAGAGTTGCAGGATATGCTTTTTTGAAAAACAAGCCATCTTTTTTATATTTCAATATAAAAAGCTCTGATATTGATGAATCGAACCATGTATCAAGCACACGTTCATCTCCAACCCATTTTTTGGCTTTGAATTCTTTCTGCTTTAAAGTGCCGACTAATTTTCCATTCCTGAATATTTCTGCGTTTTCAGGTACTTTTTCCTTCCAGGGCTGATAATATTCTCCTGGAAGAGGGACTGCAACATATCCTTCTTCATTGTACCAAAGAGGAACCGCAGTTGCGTAAAATCTACGGCGTGAAATTGGCCAGTCTATTGATATATTATCAATCCAAGAATCTAAAATCTTACGTGATTCAGGAGGATAAAATTTAATTTCATTAGCTATATCTTTTATTGAGTCAATAAAATCTAACTGTTTTAAGTAATATTCAGGCATTTCAATAAATTCTATCTCTGCTCCTGAACGCTCTGAAACCGGAGTGCTGTGGATTATGTTTTCCTGCTTTGCAAGAAGACCTTCTTTTTTCAGCTCTTCCATTATCTTTTGCCTAGCTTCTTTTATTTTAAGATTGTTAAGCAAACCGGCGTGCTCGTTCATGCGTCCTTCTTTGTTTATTGCTATTGTGGGGACGAGATTCATTTCTCTGAAAAATTGAATATCTGACAGGTCTCCTGCTGAACACATCATGACCAAACCAGTTCCCTTTTCTATTTTTGCTAAGGGATGTTCTGAAATAGGTATTTCTTTCCCAAACACGGGAGATATTGCTGTCTTTCCTTCAAGATGCTTGTAGCGCCCGTCTTCCGGATTATATATTATCATCCCACACGTACATATTAATTCTGGCCGCGTTGTTGCAATTATTATCTCTTCTCCCGTCTCTTTAACTTTCCATTTTATATAGTTGAATACAGAAGGCATATCTTTATAGTCAATTTCTGCATCCGCGACCGTTGTCTGAAGTTTTGTGTCCCAGTTATTTATCCTTTTGTCTTCATATATCATGCCTTTCTTATATAATTCTATAAAAGTTGATTGAGTAAGAGAGCGATATTCCGGAGCATCAGTCATGTAAAGTGCCCCGATGTGATCTCCAGGTTTATAAGAAGTGAACGAGATGCCCAGCTTTGAGAATGAATTAGTAGATTCCAGGGAAGTTTCAGCAAGCAATTTCTCACAATATTCTATAAATTTTTCTCTTCCTACTGAAAAGGCAGAGATATTATATCTTTTTTCTACACTCATTTCAATTGGAAGACCATTTCTATCCAATCCAAGCGGAAAGATGACTTCTGCACCCTTCATGCGCTGATAACGGGCAAACATATCCATAAAACAGTATGTCACAGCATGACCCATGTGAATTGGAGAATTGATATATGGGGGAGGAGTGTCAATAGAATATATTGGCTTGCGTGTTTTCAGGTTAAAATTCCATTCTTCATTTTTCTTCCATTGCGAAGTTATGCTATTTTCTATTTCCGGAGACCAGTTTTTTATTTCTTTTATTTTAGGATATTTAATTGCCATGATTTTGCTAGGAACAAAGAGGTTAAAAAGCTGGCGGTTATAGGAATTATATGAAAGTTAAGATTTTGAAGTATATGTCTTCAAGGGTTTTTGCGGAGATGATGCCCTATTTATAATGGATAAGAAAATAGCAATAAGACAATTAATAGAAATTGGAAAATACGGGCGAAATATGCGTTTGGCGGCTGAAGGTTGGGATAGCCAATGGCAAACACTCACAGCTATCATTTTGTCTGCCAGGACCAGGGATGAGGTTACAATAGAGGTATGCAAGAAGCTCTTTAGCAGATATAAGGCGCTTAATGAGCTTGCAGGCGCTAAATTGGAAGAGGTTTCTCAAATTATAAGACCTGTTAATTTTTACAGGAATAAGTCTAAAAACATAATTAATTGCTCAAAAAACCTTAGAGATAGTTTTAATGGGATAGTGCCTCACGATATTGATTTGCTTATCTCATTGCCAGGAGTAGGAAGAAAAACAGCCAATGTTTTTTTGGCAGAACACGAGCATGATGCGATAGGAGTAGATACGCATGTTTCTTATATTTCTCAAAAACTTAGGTGGGTTAAGAGCAATAATCCATATAAAATTGAAATGGAATTAAGAAAATTGTTTCCTAGAAAATATTGGAACATAATCAATCCTTATTTAGTCAGGTTTGGGAAGACATATATCAGCAGAAAGCAGAAGAGCTCAATTTTAGAAAGCATCAGTGAAATACGATAGATTTAGGCACAATTTATCTGCTTCTCATAGAGCAATTTTCCTGCTTGGGTAGGATAATCTCCATTAAGACAGGCAAGACAGAGTTCTTTTTCAGGCATTTTGGTTGCTCTTATTAATCCATTTAGAGTCTGAAAGACTATAGAGTCTGCTCCAATCTCTTTGGCGAGAATTTCCTCTAATTGCGAATCCGGAAATTTATTTTTTAATCGTGCCGCTATTAATTCTTTTTTATCAGGGAAATCTATTCCATAAAAACAAGGATTTAAGATTGCCGGTTCTGTCGAACGCAGATGAATTTCTAAAGCACCATTATTCCTAAGTATTTTAATCAATACCTTTGAAGTTTCTCCTCTTACTATGCTGTCATCTACAAGAATTATTTTCTTATTTCTTACATCTGACTCATAGACTAAATATTCGCCCATTATCCTTGTTCTTTCAGATAGTCCATTTATGAATCCTCTCTCATCACCCTTCTCAAGAGCGTCTTTTATAGGAAGATTTAGTTCATGAGCATATGATTTAGCTGCAGTAATTGCTGTTTTTGGAGCAGGCACGACAACGAAGTCTGAATCCAGTTTATCCTTGAGGGGCTCTATCATAGCCAATTCTCTTCCTAAATTCTCCCTACATTCCTTTACTTTTACACCCTCCATGGTAGAATATTGTCTTGCGAAATATACAAGCTCAAAATGGCAAAATCTTTTTTGTTCTTCAATTATTCTTCTATTTTCTGCTCCTTTTGAAGTACATATTATAACTTCGCCTGGCAGAACATCGCGGTATTCTTTTATACCCATTTTCTCAAGAACTATACTTTCTGAAGCAGCAATATAATATTCTTCATTTTCTCCATAAACAAGAGGTCTAATGCCGTGCTTGTCTCTCATTATTACAAGCGAGCCATCGCCTGATAGGGTAAGAATATTATAGGCTCCATCAGCTTTATCCATGATTTTTTTGCTTACATCAAATAGTGAGGGCTTTTGAGGCAATTTATCATCTTTGTGCAAGGAGTTTTCTCTTAGAGCCAAGGCCCAGAGGTTAACTAATATTTCTGTATCTACATTAGTCTCTAAATCGTATCCTGAATATTCCATTACTTCACAAAGAGAATCGTAATTGGCTAAGTTTCCGTTAAAAGCCATCGCAAACCTTTTCCAAGAGCGAGGGTGCTCTTTAATAAATGGTTGAGTTTCTGCAAGATTAATCAAGTCAGTGTTTCTTTTTCCCGAAGTGGCGTAGCGATTATGGGCTATCCCGGCTATTCCTTTTAAGTCTTCGCACAATTTACAATATTCTCTTTCGTCCCTCACTCTAAATACTTCGTTTACTCTTCCCAACCCAATATATCTGTTAATAGTTTTTCTTTTATCTTCCAAGGGTAAGCGAGGGTTGTATACAGCAATTCCGGCGCTTTTCTGACCGCGAGGCTGGAGAATTGATAATGATTTTACAAGTATGTCTGGGACGAGAGAAGAACTTTCGTGAGGGTTTTTCAAATATACTGCACAGATACCACATTCTTCTCCAACCTCTTCCATACAAATCGACGTATTTTGCACCTTTTAAATTCTTATGCATAATACAGGTTATTTAATAGAGGTACGATAGATTTTTATATCTCCACTCTCTTTATGAACTATGGCAAGCGACAACAAAATACAGATGCCGGGAGTTTTTGGAGGGTTAGTCAGATATGATGATGAGTACAAAAGCAGGTTCATGATTTCTCCGGTGCAGGTTATAATTTTTCTTGTCTTAGTGGCTCTTTTTGTTTTTGCTCTTAGAATATTCTGGCCTACTGCTTGATAAAATATAGAAACTTCTTTAAACCCTCCTTCTTTTTCTTCGGTATGTTTGGAGGCATTAATCCTGGGCAAATGAAGGCTATGATGAAGCAGATGGGAATCAAGCAGGAAGAGGTTGAAGTGGAGAGAGTCATAATTGAAGGCAGAGAGAAGAGAATAGTAATTGAGCCAGCAAATGTCCAGAAGATAACTATGCAAGGGCAGGACAGCTGGCAGGTGACAGGAACAACAAGAGAGGAAACAGCGGAAACAGGCATATCCGAAGAGGATATAGTCATGGTTTCTGAAAAAACAGGAAAGAGCAAGGAAGCGGCTAAAAAGGCCTTGGAAGAAACTGATGGAGATATAGCGGAATCTATTCTCAAGCTTTCCGACTGATATTCCATCTTACCTTAAGATTAAAGTATGGCTCAAACAATGTTCGGTTAAAACGTAGGATTAACCAAACTTCTTCTTTGCCCTCGTTCCACTTCGTTTTATTCGGGTTGCTATCCCCTAATATGCTTTGAGTTTCCCCACTCCCTCCTGATTTTACATAATAATAAATAAACTATTGCCCGTAAAATCTTTCCCTTTCGGTTGCAATTCTCAGCCTTGTTATTTCTTGCTCCGCTTAACCGCTGGGTGCGAACTTCGTTAACGCACAATCGCTTGCTTAAACGAAATTGCTGAAACAAATAAAATTAGTACCAAGTGCCACGACCACGATGAACTGCCGCATGAAAATTATTTCTGGCTTCTTGCTCTAATGATTCGGCTGAAATTCTAAATCCTCTAACGGCAATCTGAGTAGCATTTAGATCGTGTAATAATCTCAAACGAGGATTTAAGTTTATAGCATTTTCAACTGCCTCTTCTTCAGTATGCCCTACACTATAATCACAAAGTGACTTTGAGGCCTCATTAGTTTGTCCTTTCCCATAAATTGCATATACCTTTAATCTATCAGCCATATAGTCTTATAATTTATGGAATATTTAAACATTTCTCTTGTTACTTCTCCATAGTTTCAGCAATTACGCTCGAAATCGGCTGAGAACGAATCTAAGCACAAGAGGGTCTTTCGAAGCCCGCTCTTGCCCCAAAGGGACGCTTAATCACAAGTAAACGGCAAACACCAAGAACCCTGTGTTCTTGGGTGTCATCAAGAATTGCAAATTCTTGAGGTATCTCGATTCCTCTGGAGTTGCATAAAAGAGATAGATCCTATGAGGGGCCTTAAGTTAACAGAATCAAAAGTAGAAATGTTTAAATATGTGTTTACACATAATTAAGTATGACAAACATGACCTTATCCATACCAGAACCTCTCTTTGAGAGGATGAAGGCAATGAAAGAAATGCGTTGGAGCGAGATAGCAAGGCAGGCATTTGAAAACAAGATAAGAGAGAATGATATTGAGGAAAGTCTGTTAAAGAAAAGCAAAATAACTGCAAAAGATATTGAGGAGATAAGCAGTAAAATAAAAAGAGAAGTTGCTCAGGACTTGGGTTAAAGTGAAGATAGTTATAGATGTTAATATCTTAATATCTGCCCTATTGAAGAATTCTAAAACTAGGAGCATTATAAAAAATTCTGGCCTGGATTTCTATTTTCCAGAAATTGCCTTTCATAAAATCATAAAATACAAAGATTATATGATTGAAAAGGCACAAATTACCGAAGAAGATTTTATCTTGTTATTGGCAAAATTGTTCTCTCATATCAAACTTATCTCTAGGAAAGAAATGCTTGAACAAAAGATAAAAGCCAAGGAGTTAATGAGAACGATTGATGAAGAAGATTACCCTTTTGTTGCGGCAGCTTTGAGTTTGGGCAGCGATGGAGTGATTTGGAGCGAAGACAAACATTTTGAAAAGCAGAGTTTTGTTAGGGTTATAAAAACAACTAGCTTAGATAAGTTTGTTTCTTAATCCTTCTTGCATATCTTAATGCAGGGTATAGGGGAGATAGTTATGAAGATGAAATTAAAAATAATTTTGTGATGAGTTGGCTTAAAGAAAACAAAATCGATTATATGTTCTTCCCTACAGGAGCATCAGACCTTAATCCTGTTGAAGAATGCTGGAGACAGACGAGAGATAATGTAACCCACATATCACATAATTCGTAAAAGGAGTTGTCAGAGAGCTTACAGAATTATTGGAAGAAACAGTCCTTTAAGCATAATGTGTTCAGTTATTTAAGTCCAAGACTATAGGAACTCAAACTCAATCCAATAGACTTGGCTCATCTCTTGAGGAGTTTTTTTGTTGGCTTGAAAGTTTAATGTGAATGTCAGATTTCTCTTTAAGCGTTAGATTTTAGGGAGAGGGTTTTTGAATACTGTCTTGCTTAGATAATAATAACTTTATACCATAAATAAATATAGCTAAAGGCAATAAAAACCATAGTCCCGGAACTAAATATTCTTGAGTAGACATTGGAGAGAAAGCCTGCGCGAAAGCCTGCGCCATTAACAAACCTAGACCTATCCAGCCCATTCCTAATAATCCAATAATTAAAAGAGTAATACCTTTAATCTTACTACCAGAACCCCGAACTAATAAAAATAATCCTATAAAACCTATGATTAAAAGAATAACTCCAATAAATATGTAAGAATTGCCTTGATATATGAAAAATAATCCTATAAAACCTATGATTAAAAGAATAACTCCAAGTATCTTATTTACCCTATAGTTTGTTGTTTAAAAGAATATATAAATATTTCGCAAACCCGCCCCCCCAAACAATCTCCCTAATAAAAGATTAATCAAAAGGTTTATAAAATCTACATATGTATACAATAGTATATGGAAACAACAATAAGACTTAATCAAACGACAAAGCAGGAACTTGATAATTTTAAGCAATACAAAAGCGAAAGCTATGATGAATTGGTTAGAAAACTTATCTATTTGGCTAAATTGACTGAAAAAGAGCCTAAGCTTAGCCAAAAAACTATTCTTGAAATAAAAGAAGCAAGAGAAAGAATTAAGAAAGGTGAGTTCTATACAGAAGATGAAGCTAAGAAGATTCTTGGCTTGTAAAAGATGTACCAACTTAAATTTGATAAGAAAGCTACTGATTTCCTCAATAAGCTAGAAAAAGACGATAAAGAGAGAATTTGGGACAAACTACAACAATGCAAATTAAATCCTTTTCATTTCCTTGAGCATCTTGAAGATATTGAAGGATTTAAGCTAAGGGTTGGAGACTATAGGCTGATTATTGACGTTGACAGAACTAATCTAATTTTGCATATTTTAAAAGCAGGGCATAGAAAGAATATTTATGAGAAATAACTGAAAACAGTCAGCCCCCTTACGAAAAAACCTCGCGCCCTGTGAATATTTCCCACCCAATAACTTCTTACTAAATAAAGATAGCTTAGAAATTACACTCAGGAAAAGATTTCGCACAGATTTTGTAACTCGAGAGCCTTTGTGGCTAGCTCGAGGTTGCAAGCAACTCGCCTAATCACTGCTAAAAGGAAAATTATTCATTATTTCCAATAATGTTCTTTTTGTAAGAAGCATAATTTTTTGTAACTTTCAAAAAATTTTTAGATAATAATTGCCTTTGAAAGTTCTTTTAGCCTGATAGATTAACCAAACTTTTGCTTTGCCCTCGTTGCACTCGGGTTGCAAATCCCCTAGACAAACAAGCCCCTTTCCCTTCAGAGTTTTCATAGTAACAAATTAATTATTGCCTGTAAACTCTTGCCCCTTTCGGCTTGCAATTCTCAGCCTTGTTATTTCTTGCTCCGCTTAACCGCTGGGTGCGAACTTCGTTAACGCACAATCGCTTGCTTAAACGAAATTGCTGATGAATAAAATAATAGAAAGATTATGCTTGTGTTGGGACTAATTTTGTTACCGACATACTAAAAACATTGCAAAATTCTTGAAGAGAAGCCTCTAACTCTGTAATCTTGCTTCTTTTTACAACCTTAGTAACTGCAGTATACAATTCTTGATGAGAACAATTTCTAGCTTCCACTTCATAAGCAGCAGTTACATCTTTTGAAATTCCTAAAGCAAGGCTTGCCCCAAATTGGCTTCTCATCACGACAGTTTTTCTTTCGTCGCCGACTTTTGCTTCTGGAATCACGTATACTCTGTTTGTTTGCATAAAAATCTACAAAATTCGTTCTTTATAAATCTTTCTATTTGTTACCTCTTAATAGTTTTAGCAATTACGCGAGAAATCGGCTGAGAACGAATCTAAACACAAGAGGGTCTTTCGAAGCCCACTCTTGCCCTAAAGGGTCACTTAATCACTGCTAAACGGCAGCTTATTCATTTTATCCTAAAATGTTCTCTTAATTTGAACCGATAGACGCTGTAATTTTCATTCTATACTGACAAACAGAAGAAATTAATTTGGTTCTATCTTTATAGAAACAGGAAGTTTGCTGAGCACGTCTTTCAAATCAGATGCCCTTTTCTTGAAATTAAAGATACCCACCCCATATAATTGACCGTTGTCTTCATACTTAAAGATAACAATATCTTTTGAGATATGTTCTCCATAATCCTCACGAGGTTCGCCTACAAAAATCTCCAGATAGTCTGCTTCTTCGTCGTAGTGCATTTCCATATTTTTTGTCATATTATCACATATGCCTCACAAAGTAGGCTGTGAGTACAAAGCCATGCCCGTTTAAATATTTAACTACGACTTGAAGATATTTTGATTTTTGCTTCCTATTTTTTTAGTAGTTGTAATAGTCGTATAAATCTCCTGTCTCGTGAGAGATAATCTCTAAAGGATTCTTCAGAGTATCTTTAATTTCTTCTATATAATTTTCCATTCCTTTATGGCAGATGACGTGCTCAAATTGCTTCTTTGTCAATCTAATTTTCCTTCCTGTTTTATCTACAATCTCAAATATATTGCTCATTAATTTCTCCTTTAATTATTTCTGGCTTTCCATCTTAATAAATATATTGTGCTGAAAGTTCGTTTAGTCTGAACGATTGAAAGTCTTATAGAGAGAGCAGATACTACTCGTTGGGAATAGATACTGCCTCTTAGAAAACTATTTATACTGGTAAGATTTAGCTATATTCATTGTCAAAGAGTGGTTTAGGTATGGAGCAAATTATCAAAGAAAAGATTAGCGCTGACCATCTTCTTTATGTAAGTCTTAAGTATACTAAGACATGCGATGTAATTATTAACCTTCTTTTAAGGTGGAGGACCATGATAGATTTAGGCATGGAACATTTGATAACTAGGGCGAAGAAGAAGAAGAAATGGAAAGCTGTACCCGATGCACCCCGCGCTAAGCTGGTGCAGCTGAAGCAAGTCTACTCTGATGACCCTTTAATAAGCGAGACTCTAAGACTTTATGAGCTTTTTAGAGATATAGAAACTCTTCCAAAGGTTCGTGAGAATGAATTTAGGAAAGGAGTAAATTTAAAAGTCACATATCATGGCGAGATTATCAATATCAACTTGGATAAATTAAAGGAGTATTCTTCTCTTCTAGAAAGGTTTATAAGCAGTCTTAAATAAAGTTTTGTATTGTGTCGTTGGTATCGCACTAAAAATCATGGCTAAACTTATTACAATAACATCTGGTAAAGGGGGTGTTGGCACCTATTGTTCCAGTAAGCTTAAATCATGTCTTGTTGGGAAAAGCGCGTATTGCAGATGCCATATATGAACATGAGTCCGGGACTAAGATTATTCCCAGTTCATTGTCTGTTAAAGAGCTGAAGCGCCTCAATCATTCAAAGCTCAAAGAAGTTGGAAAGAAGTTAAGAAAAATGGCAGACTATATTATTTATGATTCTGCTGCCGGACTTGGAGAGGAAGCTATAGCTGCAATTGAGGCTGGCGATGAGCTTATTATAGTTACTAATCCAGAGATTCCCGCAGTTACTGACGCGTTGAAAACTAGCAAGGTAATTGAGGAAATGGGAAAAGAAGTCAGGGGAGTAATTGTTACTCGCGTAAGAGGTACAAGAACTGAAATGCCCATCGCTAATGTACGTGATATGCTTGAGCTTCCCATTCTGGGTGTTATTCCTGAAGATTCAGCTGTGCAGTCTGCTTTGGTTATGAAAGATGCACTTATTCATACTCATCCAAAGAGCAAGGCAGCAAAGGCATACCGTCTTATAGCGGCCAGAATAATAGGCAATGGAAATTATCGCGAGAATGTTTCTTTGTGGGAAAGACTACTAGGGAGGTAATTTTCTAATCTGGAAAGATGCCAGTCCTCAATTCTAGCTTGGACATGGATAAGTATTTATATTTACAATGTGTAGCTTGATTAACCGAGAGCACAATCAGGTATAAGTGCTCTCGAAAGGAAGCAAAAATAAAAGTATCGGCAAAGGAGAGAAGTTTATTGAACGACTGGTCAAGTGTTATGCAGGATTTTCTCTGCAGAAAATTGTACAATGAATATGGATTATCTGAAGAGCCTCTTGCAAATTTGGTCGGCTTCTATTTTGCTAACAGCTCCGCAAAGATTGGACTTTACCAGTTTAGAGAATTTGCAGTATATGCTGCAATCAAGCCCATGATTAGTAAATCAGTTTCTACCATAAAAAAATATTGTCGCTTTTTGGTCAACCCATTAAATCATCCAGAGAGCAGGCTTGATGAACTAATTAATAAAGCAGAGGATCAAGAATTTGCTCAAGCACTACATGAATTCAACACTCGCCTTTCCGAACGCCGACTTCAACTGGGTAGAGCTTCTCTTGATAGAGCAAATCACAATTAAGTTTTCATCTAATCTTGCTTCCAGGCTTCACTTCTTTTTCAGGTTTAAGGATTACAATGGAGTCATAGTTGTCACCCGCGGCCAGAATCATGCCATCGCTTTCAATTCCTCTAAGCTTTGCCGGCTCTAGGTTTGCCACAAATATACCTAATTTTCCATTCAAGTCCTCTTTTTTATATTTTAATCTTAAACCAGCAATAATAGTCCTTGGTTTTTCTTCTCCCAAATCAACAGTCAGGACATAGAGTTTGTCAGCCTGAGGATGGTCTTCAACTTTTATAATCTTTCCCACTCTTAAATCTAATTTTACAAAGTCTTCATAGGGGATTTTATTTTCTTGCTTAGCTTGAGCATGAGGTGAAGATTGCTTTTTATTTACTGTCGTTGTTTCTTCCATCTTTTTAAATAGTATATCTGACTTTTTAATCTTTACCACTTGCAGGGAAGTTCCCAAGGATTTTAAAGAGATTTCAAAATTGAAATTCTTTGCAATTTTATCTGCAGTTTCTGGCATAAAGGGGGAGAGCAATATAGATATGCTTTTTATTCCATTTGACAATTCATAAATAACTTTTTTATCGTGACTTTCCCATGGTTTTTTATCTTGGATATATTCATTGCATTTATCTATAAATGCGAAGATTTCATTGAGTGCTTTGTCAAATTCATAGTTTTCAATGTATTTCACAGTTTTATTTATAGTTTTTGATGAGTCTAATGATTTTGAAGATTTTATTTTCTCTAATCCGTACTTTTCTGCCAAAGTAGAGACACGCGTAACAAGATTCCCTAATTTGTCTGCGAGTTCAGTATTGTGCCTCTTTATTAAAGCAGACTCCGAAAAGTCACCATCGTTTCCGAATGGCGTCTCTCTAAATAGGAAATAGCGTGCTGAATCTACTCCTGCAAAGCTTATGAGCTTTTCTATGTTTATAACATTTCCTGATGTCTTGCTCATTTTTTCGCCATTAATTGTCCACCATCCATGGGCAAATATTTTTCTTGGGAGAGGTAATTTTAGAGAAAGGAGTATTGCAGGCCATATAACTGCGTGAAACCAGAGAATGTCTTTTCCAACAAGGTGTACATCAGCAGGCCAGTATTTCTTAAATTGTTTGCTTTTTTCAAGATAACCTATACCACTCAGGTAATTAATCAGAGCATCAAACCAGACGTAACAGACGTGCTTCTTGTCAAATGGGAGGGGGATGCCCCATGAAAAAGATGTTCTTGAAATTGAAAGATCCTGCAGGCCTTCTTTTACTCTGTTGATTATTTCATTACTTCTGTATCTTGGAGAGATAAAGTCAGGGTTTTTCTCATATAAATCGAGCAAAATCTTTTGATATTTACTTAGCTTAAAGAAATATGATTCTTCTTTTAGCTTTTCTATTTTAGTTTTATGAATAGGGCAGCAATCTTTTATCAGATCTTTTTCTGTATAGTATGCTTCACAAGCGGTGCAATAATATCCTTCGTAGTATCCTTCATATATATCTCCATTTTTATGGACTTCTGACAGAATTACCTGCACAACTTGCTCGTGGTCTGAATCTGTTGTTCTTATAAATCGGTCATATTTTACATTAAGCTTTTGCCAGGCATTCTTAAATTCTGGTATGAGTCCATCAACAAATGTTTTTGGCTTACGTTTTGCTTTTTCTGCTGTTTGCTCCATTTTTTTACCGTGTTCATCTGTTCCAGTAAGAAAAAATAAGTCATATTCTTTTAATTTATACCATCTTGCCAGTATATCTGCCGCTATAGTTGTATATGCGTGCCCTATATGTGGAATATCATTAGGATAATATATCGGTGTTGTTACATAAAATTTTCTTTTGTTTATTTTTACCATGTTGCCTCATTCCATCAATATAAAACAGGTATAAAAATCTGCTGATGTAAGCAGATATCAGCCGTACTTCTCAACCAACCAGTCGGAAATAAATCCTTTATACTTTTATAAGCCTTGAAAATGGCCATCATATCCAAGCTAACAATTCTTTATTTTTATAAATCATACAAATAGTTATAAACTAATTATGTTATTTACCACTATGGCTCAAATTGATGAAACAGCGACTATGCAGAGGCCAAATGAGGAAATATCTTGTAGCTCTCTTGTTCTCGGCCTCATTATACTTAAGCCTGGAAGACCATCTTTTAAATCAAATGATTTCAAAGAAAGACTGAAAAGAGTTGCCGATAGGCATAATTTGGAAAGAATGTTTAAAGGCTATTCTGCGGGCGATGGAACTTCTCTTCTTGAAAGAACAAGCGGATTTGATAATGCAATACAACTTGCCCAAGGTGTTAGATTGATTTATCAAGAAGGAAATATGCTGAATACCGATATTTATCGTATAAATGAACGTGCTAAGCCATCTGTTGAACAATGCCTTGTAAGCCAGTATGGTGGCGATTTTCTTAGCAACCTAGTCCCCCTTTCAGACTTAGTTTGGAGTTCTCCCCCATAGCATCCTAGATAAAACTATTAGTGCCCTTTGCATTTAAGATAATCTATAGTTGTCAGCATAGAGCATATAATTTCTAATATGTATACTATAACTTATCTAGTTTAACCCTCGTATCTACGTAAGATAATTATCTCCTTTCCTTATCCTTATAATTTAAAAAAATAAAAAATAAAAATTCTTAGCGTTAATCCTGGGCATATTTGCCTACTATTACGCTTCTTTTCTCTTCGCTAGCCTTTGCAAGTTTCCTGCTTACTTTAATCAAATCAGGATAAAGTTCTCTTGACACTTTCTCTGATAAGCCTGTGCTTTGCAATGCAGTTATATAGTCATCAGTTGTCAGTCTGCATCCTGGGTTTACCCCGAAGTACAGGTGCTCTTCTGCAATAACTCTCCTTTCGGCTATTTTGCCAATCAGTATTTGGCCATATTTTGGAAATTCCTGTGCAAACTCTGCAATAGCTTCTTTCATACCACGCGCTCGTTCTTTGTCTTCGCTTTCTACGAAAGCATATGTTCTTTCTCCTGCAAACTGTGCACTGCCAAGCTTTTCTGCCAGATTGCCAGCATCTTTCTTTTTTACTCTTTTTACCTTCTGGTACATACTGGACAATGGTATTTCTAACCTGTCTCTTGCAATAAGCTGTATTATTTCGCTTTCCATTTTGTTTTTTCCTCCTTACATTTCTTAATATAATAATGATATAACAGTATTTGAAATTTTGAGGTGATTTCACTCACCACAATATATATAAGCAAACTAAGGTTGATTTAATTATGAAGGAACAGCTAAAAGAAGCGGGTTTGACTGAAAATGAAGCTAAGGTTTATACGACCTTGCTTGAAATGGGACCGAGCCATGCAGGCATAATATCCAGAAAATCAGGGCTACACAGAAGAGTCGTATATGATACTGTAGAGATGCTCATACAAAAAGGGCTAATAGGTTATATTCTGGAGAATAATGTCAAGCTTTTCCAGGCAGTAAGTCCGGAGAGAGTTGTTGAATTGTTGAGAGAGAAGGAGAAGTATGTTTCTGAAGCTCTGCCAAGAATGATGGAGCTTTTTACAAAGACTAAGGAGAAAGAGGAAACTAATTTTTATAAAGGCAGAAATGGATTGAAAACCGTATTTGAGGACCAGATTTCTACTAAAAAGGAGATTCTTGTTTTAGGAGCTTCCCCTCTTGCTTATGATATCTTAAGATTTTACTTCAAGTGTTTTGACAAGAGAAGAGCGAAAAGTAAGATAAGGGCGCGCATCATTTTTAATAAGCAGCGCACTCTCCCAAATATTCCTTATTCTGAAGTGCGATTCCTTCCTGAAAAATACCATTCCCCGCTTGCAGTTAATATATATGGGGATAAAGTTGCTCTTGTACTTTGGAGCAAGGAAAATCCATTAGCAATTGTTATAAAAAACAAGGAAATAAGCGAAGGGTACAGAAAGTATTTCGAGCTTTTGTGGAAGTTTGCCAGGCAATAAGGTTTAAAAAGCAGTTTTTGTATCAAGAGAAATGGCATTAGGAGCGTATCATTACATTCGGCAGTCCTGGAAGAAGCCAACTCGGGAAATGCTTCAGGAGAGACTTATAGCATGGAGAGAGGGCAATTCAGTTGTAAGAGTGGATAAACCATTAAGACTTGACAGGGCCCGTTCATTAGGGTACAAAGCAAAAACAGGGATTATAGTCTTGCGTGTGAGAATCAAGAGGGGAGGAAGAAAGCGTACAAGGCATAAACACGGAAGGAAATCAAGAAAGCAGCATATCAGAAAAATATTGAAAATGAATTACAGATGGGTAGCAGAATTAAGGGCGGCAAACTCTTACAATAATTTGGAAGTATTAAACTCTTATTTGCTTGCAAAAGATGGGAAGTATTATTTTTATGAGATTATCATGATAGATCCAACTAAACCAGAGATACTAAATGACCCAAATTTAGCGTGGATTTCTTCGTCAACAAATAAGAATCGCGCTCATAGAGGATTGACGAGCGCCGGCAAAAAGTCCCGTGGATTAAGAAGCAAAAGTCCAAATCAAAAGGTAAGACCTAGTTTACGTTCCTGGAGCAGAATGGGCAAGTAAATTTAAGAAGTACTCCACATGGACCTGTTTTTGCCGGCAAAGCGGCCACGTTCGTCACGTTCCTGTTCAGCGGCCGAATTTTGTCCTCCAATCACTCGGTCGTGATGGGTGAGGTTTGAGCCTCTTCCCCTGTTTGTTTTTTGTCTGTTTTTCATAATTAATTTATGAAAATCTTATATTTATACATGCGTTGTCTGGTGAAAGACTGAGGTATTTTTAAGCATTATAGGCATAAACATTTCTAGTCTAACGTTTATTTGCGATACTTTATAAACCGTAATTTTATCCGATATTTATGAATATAGGCATTGTAGGTTTAGGAGACATGGGAAAGTTGTATGCCCGAGAGTTTTCCAGCATAGGCCATGAAGTATCTGGATGTGATTTGCCAGAAAATATAGATAGGATAAAAGAGGAATTTGGAACAAGAATAAATATTGTAAACGCAGAAGATATATGTAGAGAAAGCGAGCTAATAATTTATTCTGTTCAAGCACATAATATTCATGAAACAGTAAGACAATATGGTCCATTGACAAGAAGAGGGGCTATTGTTGCAGGCCAAACATCTGTAAAGACTCCCGAAATAGAAGCATTTGAGAAATATCTTCCAAGAGAGACGCATATAGTCACATGCCATTCTTTACATGGTGGTTCAGTCAGCCCAGTCGGACAAAATCTAGTTTTAATTAATCACAGAAGCTCGAGAGAGGCTTACAATTTGGCGCGAGAAACTTTTGAAACGTTGGGCTCCAGAATAATTGAAATTTCTGATTATAAAGTGCATGATAGAATCACTGCAGATACTCAAGCAGTGACGCATATTGGATTTGAGAGCATGGGCAGTGCCTGGATGAATGCAGGGTTTTATCCCTGGGAAAATCCGGCATATATCGGAGGTATAGATAATGTAAAAATATTAATGACTTTAAGAATATTTGGGGGGAAATCTCATGTTTATTCTGGACTTGCAATGCTTAATCCTTTTGCTATAAATCAGATAGGGCAATATGCAAAATCAGAAGCAGATATATTCAGATTAATGATTAAGGAAGATGAGAAGGCACTTAGAAGCAGACTGAAAGAGGCTTCTGATTTGATATTTGGAAATAAAAATTCTCCCATAATGTTAGAAGATAAAATAATGGGGGATTTCAATCTAGGAGCAAGAAATGAGAGAAAACAGAACTCTCATTTAAGCTTGCTAACTATGGTGGATGCATGGCATAAATTAAGAGTCAATCCATATAATAATTTGATATGCCAGACGCCATTATTTAAATTAAGATTAGGAATTGCTGAATATTTATTTAGAGATAATGGACTTCTTGAAGAATCCATAAATGCTGCTCTATTTGATAGGTCTATAAGAGCTGATGATTTAGAGTTTCACGATGCCGTTAAACAGTGGGCATCAATAGTCAAGAAAATGGATAGTGATAGTTATACAAGGCAATTTTATGAGACAAAGGAATTTTTTAGAGATAAAATATCTGAAGGGATGAAGAGAAGCAGCGAATTAATTACACGTCTGGTAAAATCTAATTAATCTTCTTCCAGCAGATTTGAGTTAGGGTTTTCATTAGATGCCTTGCGTGCCTGCCATTCTTCTCTTTTTTTCTTTTCTATTGGGCAGTTAGGATTGAAGCAGAACTCCCAGGGTCGCTTGCCTTTTCTAATTGCGAGAAGTTTAGGGAACTGGTCTGCTTCGCATAGTTTATCCGATTTTTTTATTAAAGCATTTGGGGGAAGTGAATATGTTTGCTTGCAATCTGGATAAGCAGAACATGCTACAAAATATCGCTTTGTTTTCTTCGAATAGAGTATCCTAAGGTTGCCTTTTTTGCATGTTGGACAAGAAAGGAGAGTATTTGATTCATTCTGTTCCTGCCTGAGAGTCTGAAGTCCTTGCAGAAGCTCTTCTCCTATTTCTTTCTCTTTCTGCTTGAATTCTTCAGAAATTTTAGTAATAATTTCCCGCGCATGCTTTATTACTTTCTGCTCTTGTTCCATGAATTCTTTTTTAGACTCCTGAATTTTTTCCAATTCTTCTTCCAGTTCTCTCGTGAGGTTTTCATCTATAATAATAGGAGAATATTTTTCAAGAGCAGAAATAAGCTGCATTCCGAGAGGTGTTGCCTTGATGCTTGTACCGTCTAAGTAGCCACGATTAAATAATGTATCTATAATAGATGAACGTGTTGCTTTTGTTCCCAGGTTTTTCTTTTCCAAAATTGCTACGAGCGAGGCGGGAGTGTATCTATTAGGCGGCTGAGTTTCTTTCTCAATACTTTTAATTTCATCTATTTTAACCAGACCATTAAGGTCAGGAAGAGAGCTTTCCTCAATAAATGAAGGATAAACTTTCATCCATCCTTTTTCTGACAGAGTTGTTGCGTTTGCTGTGAAAGTAATGCCGTTCTTCGCTGTAAGGATGATGTGTTTTCTGGCCGCCACAGCATCTTTACAAAATGCAGCTATAAATCTCTGGACTATAAGGTTGTATATTTTTTCTTCTTTTTCGACTAATTTTCTATATTCTCCAGTAGGATATATTGATGGATGTGCAGGATCTGATTTTTTGCCTTCTACAGGTTTTTCTCTAGTGGCTTCTTTTACCTGTGGAAAGTGTTTTGCCAGAGCTTTCAAGATTTTTTTAGGCTGAATTGCTTCAGGAATCTTCTGAGAAGAAGTTCGCGGATAGGATATAATTCCCTCAAGATATAGTTTTTGGGTAGTGGCTAAAGTTTCAGAAGGATTCATCTTGAAAAGGCGATAAGCCTCTCTTTGCAAGGTTGTCAAGTCAAAAGGAACGGGCGGGGAGATATTCTCATTGTTTTTTTCAGTTTCGGCATTTGCTTCCTTTATGTCTTTAAACTGCTCAAGAAGCGATTTGTCAAATATATCCTTTGGATGCTTGAACTCAATGCTTTCTGCAAGCGCAAATATTTGCCAATAAGGCTCAGGCTTAAACGCAGATATTTCTTTTTCTCTGTCAGCTATTATTTTCAATGCCGGACCCTGCACTCTGCCTATTGAAAGAACCTTAAAAGAGCCAGTCTGCTTTATTGCTGACATAAGAGCGCGGGAAAGATTGATACCATAAAGCCAGTCAAGAAAATGACGCGTCTCTCCTGCATATGCGTTGCCCCAATTAAGCTCCGACATGGGATTTTCATAAGAATTTTCCAATTCATCATTTGTGAGAGTTGAAAACTTCATGCGCAGGGCATTAGTTCTTTTACCAATAAATCTCACAACGTTCCATCCTATAACTTCACCTTCAACATCAAAGTCTGTTGCAACTATGAATGTTTCAGCCGAACGCACGAGTCTTTTAAGCACTTCGTAATATTTTTTTGTGAAAGCCGCAGTTTTTCTTGAATATGACGGTTGCCATTCTAGATTGAAAATTGGCCAGCCTTTCTGTCCAGCGCTGTAAGTAAGATTGAATAAATGGCCTACTGCGGAAGCTACAGTTATTATTTTTCCATTTCTTGTAAGCTCGTAATAAGGAACTCCATTTTCTAAGCGTTTAATTGGGGTGCCAAGTGCCTGCGCTATTTTTTGCGCCGCCTGTGGTTTTTCTGTAATTATCAATATAGAATCTTTAATTATCTTGTTTTCTTTTTCAGGTGCTTTTTTACCCAGTGTTCTTTTTTTCACTAAATTAGAGGCAGGAACCGGCTTTCCAGGAGACTCTATTGTGGTGAGCTCTGCTACGGTCGGCTTTGGCCTAACTTCCTTTTCAGTCGTTATTTTTACATCTCCCAGAGGGATATAATCCTTTACGGTTGCCATTTTATGATGAATCAAGCGGACTTTTTATATTTTTGATTGATGCTTGAGATATTCGAGTGTAAATCTGGGTTGTTTTTATATCTGAGTGTCCCAGCAATTTTTGGATTATTCGTAAATCGGTGCCGGATTCTAGTAAGTGAGTTGCAAACGAATGTCTTAAAAGATGAGGATAAACCTCTTTTGTGATACCTGCCTTTTTAGCAGATTGTTCAACAATTGCCTGAATTGTTGCAGTTGTCAGTCTTCCGCCCCTGTTTGAAGGGAAGAGGACATCTTCATTTAATAAATTGCAGTAATTTTCCAATTCTTTTGTAACTGAATCTGGAATCCTGACAAATCTATCTTTTTTACCCTTTGCTAATCTGACATGCATTAGCTTTTCATTGAAGTTCAAATCGTCTTTATTTAGGCTTATTACCTCTGAGACTCTTAGCCCACACCCATAGAGTAGCTTTAGTATCAATCTGTGCTTTATGTTCACAGGCGCGTTTACCAATGCCAATGCTTCATCTCTTGTTAATATATCTGGGAGTGTTTTGTTTCTTTTTGGCCTTGGAACATAAATTTTTCTGCCTAGGACTTTATCAAAGAAAAATTGAATAGCAAAGATCTCGTGAGCTACAGAAGAGGGATTATGCTTTTTTATCTGCATTTGGACATAATTCTTAACCTCTTCCTGACTAAAAGGTTTGTCTTTTAGATAATCGCAAAACTTACTTACTGAATGAACATAGCCCTTTAGAGTTTTCCGTGAAAAATTGCGTATTTCAATCTCTTGCCCAAGCTTCCTTAATGCCTCTTCTTTATCCATGAAGGTATTACAGATAACTAATTTAAATAATTATGCCAATACTCCCTAGGAGTATGGTATCATGAGTTAATTCATGATACCATAATGTTATGTCTAATTGTTCGAAGGCACTAAACTTTAGAATTAAAAGATAGTTAAAGATGGCATTTCAATACCCCCGACCACCCTCCCCTAAATTGGAGATGTCCCCTAAATTGGAGATGTGTGCTTGGTTTTTCTTTCAGAAAAACAGATAGTCTTTTTCTTCGAAAAAGAAATTTATTTGGGCACTTTTCGCATTCAGAACAATAAACTATATAAAGGAGTATCATTATCCCAATTGTATGGAAACCCTTGAAAGAACTTTGGAAAAAGTTGAAATAAGGACAGAAGAAGCAAGACCTTTGCTTGCGGAGAAACCACTTTATGAAGGACTTCGAAAAGTAGAAGACAAGGTTTATGCCGGCGGAACAAGTATTAAATATTGGATGTAATCTGTCTTTGGAGTAGAAAAATGAATTTTTCTTTTATTCTTATAGGTAGTACTCATTCTTTTGTAGATGATTTTTTAAAACAAGAGGAAATAATAAAATCAGTAAAACCAGAATTTGTATTAAGTGAAGAATTAGAAAATTTAAAATTAGATACGGAAGATAAGGTTAAAGAAATTCTGGAGAAAAAGTTTATTTCTGATATGACTTCTTTTGATGAAGTTGAAAAATTGATAAAATTGTGTTTTGAAAAAAAGATTAAACTAATTGGAATTGATTTTCATAATTTTGGATTTGACGAAAATCTGCAAAGAAAAATAAAGAATCAAAAAGAACTTATAAAAGAAGATGAAGAAAGATTAAATAAAATAGTTGAAGAAAGAGAGAAACTTCATCTTTCAAAGATTTTAGAATATAAATCAAAAACAAAAAGACCCCTAGTCATTATTCTTGGTTGCTGGCATTTGAGAGAAAATTCTTTATTAAGAAAAAAATTAAAAAACTATAAGATTATCGCTCCATTGGATGAAAATGGAGGAGTTTTGTTTGAACCAAACAACAGCGAGATTAAATATGGCGAGATAATTTCAAATGAAGAGTAGATTAAAACTCAAAGATTCATCGTATATCTTGAGAGACACCGAAGATAATTATATTTTTATTTCAACTGCAACACGAAGAATAAAAAAATTTCAAGTAGATTCTTTAGTTAAGGATGTGATTGCTTCTCTTGATTCTGAGCAAACAGAACAAGATTTAACTGAAAGATTATCTTCTAAATATAGTTCTCAAGACATAAATGCTTGTTTAAATGCTTTAGAAAAAGAAGGGATAATTAGAAGATATGAATCTGATTTAGAAAAAGGAAGACATTACAAGCAATTGTTATTTTTGGACGAACTTACAGATTCAAGGGAAGAAACCTTAGAGCTACAAAAAAGAATAGAGAACTCTAAAGTTGCTGTCTTTGGAGTAGGTGGAATTGGAACTTGGATTGTAAATGGGCTATACCAAATTGGGGCGGGAGAAATAAGAATTACTGACCCTGACGTTGTAGATGATAGTAATTTTAACAGGCAATTATTTTTTGATTCTGGTGATGTTGGCAAGTATAAAGTTGATGTTGTAAAAGAAAAATTAAAAGATGCAAATATTAAGACATTCACAAAAAGAGTAGATGCAAATCAAAATCTCGAAGAGATTGTTTCTGGTTGTAATTTTTTAGTAAATTGCGCTGATTCTCCTTCAGTTGTAGAAACAACAAAAATAATTGATGGATATGCTAATCAGCATGGAGTTGCTTATTGTGTTGCAGGAGGATATAATCTACACTTAGGGATGGTTGGTCCAATCATCATTCCAGGAGTTACTAAAACTTTTGATGATTTCATAGAATATCAGAAAAGAATGGACCCCTTAAAAGATTTAGAAAAAATAAGAGACATTAGACAAACAGGAAACCTTGGACCAATTGCGGGAGCAGTAGCAAACATTCAAACAATGGAAATTTTTAAATATCTTACAAGAAAAGGCAGAATAAATCTTAATAGATTTGCAGAAATAGACTTTATGGATTTAGGGATTGAATGGAGGGATTTTTAAAAACAAACGGAAAAGTGCCCATCTTCTTTTTTAGAAAAAAAGAAGCAAAAAAGACGCGCACAGCTCTTATTTATTTGGACAGCGTCCCGCCGTCCTGAAGTGCCATCTTTAAAATTAATACAAGTGCCATCTCACAACTCTGCGGTTTTTTCTGCTGAAAAAATCCTCGGGGAAGGGTTGCACCCTTTCGCTTCGCTCACCCAGACATAACAGCGATTAAGAGGAAAATCCTTGCAGGATTTTGCCCAAATTTTCCTTCGGAAAACTTCTCTTAATGCCGATGTTAGTTTCAATTTTCAAAAATCCTAAAAAATAGAAAGGGGGGGAACTTTTAGTCCTGCAGACAGATAGTCTTTTTCTGCGAAAAAGAAATTTACTTTACAGCTTCAAAAGAATTATTGCCTTCATTTTCAAAAAAATACATATTTGCTTCTCTTTTGCTTGGATGCTCGGCAGAAACTAATATGTCTGTTCTTCCATCTTGGTTAATATCTTGTGTCGCTATACTCAATCCTCCGGCAGTAGCCAATGGAACATCTCCAACGTGTTTTGGATTTGAATAAGTATTATTTCCTAGATTTTCTATTCTGAATATTGCCGCTTCTTTTTTATCAAGCTTCTCAGCTGCAACTAAAATATCTAAGTCTCCGTCATTATCAAAGTCTCCTAAAGCAACATCAAGACCAGGAGAACCTCCACCAAAAATTAGTTCTCTTCCACCTCCATAAAGGGGAACAGAAGCAATTAATGTTGGATTTCCAAATTGATAATTTCCTCTATTGTCAGAAACATAAACTACTGCTTCTCTTTCTATAATCTTTTCAGCAGCAATAACAAGATCAGGCAATTTATCGCCTGTTATATCTCCAATTGCTACACCTGCATTTCCATGCGGATAAAGTTCTACAGCAGCAACAGATTTGGGTTTTGGCTCTTCTGTTCTCGGTCTATCATTATCGCAACCAAGCAGTCCAGCTAAACCTGCAACTACTAATCCACCCGCAATAATTCTTTGATATAATCTCATGCAAATAGTTACCCATAACTTATTTATAAAGCTTTTGATTGATCTACTACTTTAAAGTTAATAAATGAAAATAAAAGTTCCCTCTCTAAAACATTTGAATTTATGGAGCTTCGCCCTTGATGACGGATTTTTGAAAACTTCTTCGTCGCTTCGCTCCTCGAGGAAGAAAAAACTTTCCTTAATCGCGACGTTGCCCAAAATGAAAGTTTTGCCTGCGGTTGCTCACCTTCCCCCCAATTTCCGACATAGAGTTTTAGTTTCCCCTCTTCCTGTCCTTTTGGCTGTGAGCAATTCTCAGCCTTGTTATTTCTCGCTTCGTTAAAGCCACACAGAGAAAACTCACAAAATTGCTATGCAACTTTGTCTAACAAAGCTTTAACGAAATTGCTTTAGAGAAATTTGAATTTTCGCCTTTCTAATTTTGCTTTAATCTTAGGCAATAATTCGGAAAATTCTGTATCATTTTCCAGAATTTTCAAAAACTTGTTTACGAAATCCAAGCTTGCTTTTAGTTTCAATTTCACAAAATCTTTTTTCGCAACTAGACTAAAATTAAAGTCCTCATCTTTCTTATTTAACTCCCAAGAATTGTCAATAATTTTATCTCCATATTTTTTCTTATAATCTGACAATTCAAAATCGGACTTTAATTTCTTAAATGTTTTTTCAATAATTTTTATAATTTGATTGTTCATTTCAAAAACAATAATTGTCCGTTGCTCATTCCTGCTTAAAGATTTTATCTTGGATTTCATAATATTGATAATTTGCCTAATATTAAATATGTTTCTCTTCAGCAACTACGCTACGAAATCGGCTGAGAACAAAACTTTCACTCACGAGGTCGCTTCTTGCTCCACTCGTGCCTTCCGCTTCGCTTCAGGTCAAGCAACAGCAGATTAAGAGGTAATTTCTTTTGCCTTCGGCAACTTTTCTCATAAAAGACAGAAATTAGCCCAAATCGCCACTTATTTTTTAATTTCAGTTTGGTGAGCGGCTTCTGTAAATATCGTATGTAGCGGAAGAACGCAATATTTGAGTAATCTTATTATATTTAGAGTTCAATAATCTGACCTTCTCTGCCTACATTTATCACTCTAGTTGTTCCTATTTTCTGCTCAAAGCCAGAAGCTTCGTGAATGTGACCATGTAAAAGGATATCGGGTTTGAATTGCTTTATGGCTTTAGATATAGCCTTGCTTCCCTCAACTCCTGAAAATTCCGAGAGACTGCCTGCAGGATGCATGTGAGTTACCATTATCTTTTTTTCTATGCCTTTAAGGCCAGCATGCGCCTTTTTTAAAGTCTCGAATATTTCTTCTTCTGTCACAGCTCCTGGGAAAAAGGGGGTGTTTGCTGCCCCTCCAGCTCCAAAAAATCCAACATGCTCGTATTGGACGGAATAACCATGTATGTTGCTTACCCCATACATTGCAGCAAGGAAGTCCACAGTAGCGAAAGAATCGTGATTTCCAGGTATTATCAGCACCTTTTTCTTTTTATCCTTAAAGGGCTTAATGAGGTTTTTAGTCTCCACATAGCCTGTAAGGTCTCCGCACAATACTACAAGATCCACTTTCTCCCTTTCTGCTTTCTCGGCAAGTTTTCTTGCTAGTTTTGAATCTCCTTCTATGTCAGAAGCCGCTAAAATCTTTAATTTTCTCATGTTATATAAAAGAGACGAGCTCTTTTAAGTTTTTGCAATGGAGGGTCGCTTCTTATCTCTGATAAATCTGAACTGCCGACCAAGAGATATATTTCTATATATACTGCCTTCACTTTAAAGTCAATAACTTGGGTTTTTTTGCTACTGCTGGCTATAACAAACATACGGAAAAATTTAAAAGCTATATACGAGTTTAATATATAGATTGTATCATATACATAACATTTAATGATATCTAAAACAGATCATGAGACACTTGATATCTTCTTTAGAAGAAAACCAGCATTAATGCTTGTAGCACTAAAGAGAATGACAAGGGCCAGATATGGAAGCATTCTTGCGAAGGAAGTGGATTGCACTTATAGTCATGCAGTTAAAATACTGCAGAGCTTGGAGCAATTAGGTTTAGTTGTTTTTGAGAAGAAAGGACGCACTAAGCTTATCAAGCTGACAAAGAAAGGGCAAGAAATTGCAGAGAATATAGAGAATATACGAAGATTATTAAGTTAATCTCTCTTTTGAGTATGTCTGGAAAAACTGTTTAATTTATTATGTTCTAGACTATAATTACAGAGTTTCTCTGAAAGATAAGATGGCCCCGGCGCCCTCTAGCACTTTTTGTCTGTTTTGAGGAGCAGACACAGTACAAGTTTTATACACGTAAGTATGTTGGTTTGTCTTTATATATTTCAGCTTCAACTCGACAGTAGGCGCTTTTAACATTCTAACTTCTAAGATATTAAAGATTATTAATTCATTGTACAAGTGTTGTCTCATTTTCATCCAGTTTTTAATAATAGTTTGCATAAATCTCTCTGACCTTTGCCATATTCAGTTATATCTTTCTTTTTCTCAAGTTCTAAGCAGTCATTGTAAATCTTCTTTATAATTTGCTTTTCTTTCTTATTCATAAAACCAAGGAATCTAGCTCTCAGCTTTAAAAACATCAGCAACAACTTACAAGGTACAGCAATTTATACTCTCATTTTACATTCATTACAATTATTAAAGCAAGAAAGCGGCTTCTTTTGACAAGCTATACAATAGACTCTGTTCTTCCAGTGAGCAAATATTACTGTTCCTCCACCCAAGAGAGTTAAACCTATCTCTAGATTTTCAGTTATGTATTTTTCAGCTATAACGTGAGGAGTAATAATGAAACTAATTCCAATTACTGCTATTAGGATCACTATCGTATATTTATAATAAATATTCAAAAGATAAAACCACTCTTTATTTATTTTACTTTAAAATGGTAACAACAAAAAAGTTTAAATAGTAGTATAAAGTACTATTTTTAAGTTAAAACATGGTATCAGATAAATCAAAGCAGGCAATTGAACGATTAGAGGCAGGAAGATACTCCAACGATAGAGAGATCTCTCTTGGTGGTGTTGCCTATAGTGCACGAGATGTTTTGGTAAAAGCTCCTTTGATTGCAAGATTAAATGTCTATTATGTGGGAGGAACAGGAAGAGGTAAGACTCAACTTGGACATGATCTTTTGAGCTATTTTAATGATTCTGCCTGTTATGCAATGGGTCGCCCAGATTTTGAACCTTCTGAACTTTTAAAACAAGTGAGGTTAGGGAGTCTTAAGGATGCAAAAACCGATCGAGAGCTTGTAGAGTTAACTGAAAACGTGCGAAAAAATCTTTTCTTTATTGACGAATTAAATAGGGCTCCACCTATTGTCCAGAACTATTTCTTTGACTTCTTTGATGGAAAATTAGTTCATGATGGAAAAATTCTCAATTTAGGAACTGATGGCTATAGCATTGGTTTTGCAACTGGAAATCTTGGAAATGGAGAATATGTAGGTGTTTCAGATTCAGATAGAGCATTAAAAGATAGAATGCATATGATTGTTAAGTTGGATCATCCTGATTATAGGCCGACACCTCAAAATCTTTTAAGTGTGTTCAAAGGAAAGAAAAATCCTAGATCTGACATGCCTAATGAGGCACAAGTTTCAAAAGAAGATATTCTTGCATTACATAAGGAATTTGGAGAACGAGAAACGTATCCTCTTCTTCCTATTTTAGGACTTTATTTTACGGAAGGTTTAGATTATTTGGAAAATGTAAAAGGCAATAGCAAAGCTAAATGCGATGCTCGCTGGCCAAATTTGGAAGGTATTAGAACAGATATTGATGAAAACAAAGTATTTCCATTTTCTCCAAGAGGAGTACTTTCTGCTATCGGGTTAACTGGGGCTTTGCAAATGATTGCAGAAGCAAAAGGAAAACAGCCAACCACTTCTAATTTATTTCTTGACGCCTTACGATTGACTGTTCCTTATTCAGGAGTTATTGCTCCAATGTACATAGACCAAGAACATAATGGGGATGTTTATTCAGCTTTTGATACTCTTTTCGGCCAAAATTCAGGCAATCGAAGAGAAATACTCGAGAGAGTTTCTAAGCTTGAGGAAGCTGTAGCTTTAGCAGAAGCAGGTATAACTGATGCAGATTTGCTCAACGATGTTGCATCAGTTAAGGGTCGTTGGACACCAGTAAAAGAAGCAATTCAAGATTATGCATCAATCATGAAGAATGATAAAAATCCAGAAAAGGCCAAATTACGAGAGATTATTGAAAGAGCAAGAGAACAAGGGAGGAAATAACCATGAGTAATTTCGACCTTTACAAGCAATGGGCAGAACGCTATGCTCAAAGAGTAAGTCAAGGACAACCAGACAAAGGTGGAAAAGGAAAAAAAGCAGATTCTAAGCCAGATGCTGGAAGTCAACCTGATTCAAATGCAACCACTCCTCTTGTTGTTCCCCATACTTTTGGGAGTGCTTCATTTTTGAAAGGACAATTTGGAAAAGACTTTCTAAAGGAATATAACGCAAGAGTTAAGAAAGATTATAATAATGCCTCAGCTTTGCAAGTTCTTAATTGGGATGATGCCAATCAAAAAGTAACGGGCTCAAATCCTTTTGCAGTTGTTCTTTCTAACATGATTCTTGAGAAAAGTGGAATCAGAACTGCTACACAAGCAGAGTTAGAGAAAATTGCACAGGCAAATACATTACCTATCAAAGGAAATCATTATGTAGAATCTTCTCTCGTGTGGAGATCTAATGCAGATCCTAATAGTTGGCTCGCTTGAAAATACTGCTTATGTGCTACCTTTATATGGACTTTCATTGAGGAAAGAAAATAAGGCGCCTAATAAACTAGCATTTAATTTAAAGAAAGAACTTCTTTATACTCCTCTTTATTTTGAAGCTCATATACTTATGAGTAAAGACGGATTATATGTTAAAGCTGGAGAAGTTGATACCAATACTGGACTACCGAAGAAAGTCTATGAGAATGCTGTTCCAGGGAACAGACAATTATGGACTAGAAATTCAGGACTTTCGAGGTTGTACCTCATCAGGGACTTGGATCTCTTCGCTAGGGGCGGGGTTCTCGCCGGCTCGTATGAGGCTGGTCGGGTAGTTTGCATTAGCGGCGCAGCCGCCGCGCAAAAGCCGTGAGTTTAGGAGATAAAATGAAAAGCGAACTTCAAAACATCAAACAAGCACTTGAACAGCAAAAAAACAAGATCGGATTAATTGGAATTAGATTAAATGTTGATGAAGTTGCTGGAAATACTTTTGCAGGCCATATTACAACAGATTGGAAAGAAATTAGTCTTTCTTATGGAAGAGATTTGGATTTAGTGCCTGATGAGGAAAGCAAGCGTTTTGCATCTCTTAGAGGGATTAAAGATCCCTTGCTTAAAACGGGACAGGATGTACTCGACCATGAAGCAGGACACAGAGAAAATAAGGTAGGAGAACGATATGGTTGCCCCTATGATTTAGAAACTCACGAGAGAATCAAGGACAAAGTAACACGAGGACTGCAAGAGATAGGCAAAAACGGTCTTGAGCAGTATGTTACTAATGCTTTTGAAGATGTACTTGATAATATTAATTGCAGGAGACATACCGATTTTGCAGGCCAAACTCTTTTTTGGAATAACCACGGGCTTGTGAATGGGCAGGATGGAAAATATAATCTTTTTTACGAGGCTTTTGTCAAAGTTAACCTTATGCTTGCAGGAAGAGCAGCAGACTATAGTCTTCTTAAGAGATTCTTTGGTGATAAACCAGAAGTAAAAGAAGCAGTCGGACAATTTCTCGGAGAAATGAGAACAGTTACCCAAGAAGAGAAGATATTTAAGTTACATGAAAAATCTGGATTCCAAAAGCTGTTTGATCCTACAGATATACGCCAAAGAGCGAAAACATGGAGCAATCTCGGATATTCTTTTGCTGTTCATCTAGGTAAATTGCTGGAAGATCAGCCACCGCAACAAAGAATGTTTGGATCAAGTGAGGGCGATGAGAATTCAGAGGAGCAGAATCCTTTTGATCGAGAAATGAAAATGCCTTCTAATAGGCAGGAAATTGCCTTTGGCAGATATCAGGGAGGGGAAGCACCGCTTGCACATAGAGATTTACAAGAGCAACTATATGACCTCTATAAGAAAATTTCTAAGGAAATTCCTGTAGAAACTACTCATTACTCAGCAAGTCAAGCAATGCCTCTTGTACGCTATGGGAGACGATTTGTTAAGGAAGATGAACGTAAGTTTAAGTTCAGAGGAGTAGGATTCAAATCTGATGGAGAGATGGGTTTAAAGACAACTAAACATCATGTTGAACACCCTGTTGCTTACAAGAAACATCCTCACCAGTTTCCTAACTTCAAGCTTGCACTTATGGATAGATCAGGAAGTATGGCTCTTAATTCAGATAATGGAAAAGAAGTAGGAAATACTTCATATATCCCATGGGGAGATAATAGTAAATATCATTTCGCATTAAAAGGATATTTTGGCATTGATAACTTCTTTGAACGCCAAGGCGTAGCTCCTTACATTGAAAGTAGCGTTCTGGGATTCTCAGGAGAATCAGCAGTGCGTGGAAAATCAGAATTAGTCGCCAAATCCTTGCTAACAAAACCCTCAGGAACTACTACCTTTGATAGCGAGGGCTTGGAGAAAGAAATCGAAGATAGTGCTTTAGTCTTGTCTATTTCAGATGGAGAATTTAGCATGAATGGCTCTCAAAAAACTAGTTTTGAACAAAAGATACGAACTGCTGATTATGCACATATTCAAATTGGTGGCGACACAGCGTTTTCAACGTATCTAAAGGATCTGGGAGTTCCAGTTATTAACGTAAAAGGCGATGAGGATCTTTCACGAAGCATGGTTTCCTTTGTTTCAAGTTATTATAAGCAAAGCCCTAAAATTGCAGGAGCTACAGCATGAAGCAGAAAATGAGTATAACTGTAGAAGAAGAAAAGATACAGAAAGTTGAAGAGTATGTACGCAAAGGAGCATTCAGAAATAAATCGCATGCTTTAGAGCAAGGTCTCGATATATTGTTAGCATCATTGGAGGCAGAAAATGAGCAACTTTGATCTGTATAAACAATGGGCAGAACGCTATGCTCAAAGAGTAAGTCAAGAGAAGCCAGATAAAGGTAAAGGAAATAAAGAACCAGAACCTGATAAGAATGCTGGAACAAATCCTGATGTATCCCCTGCTTCAAATACTCCAATTCCCCAGATTCCGTTCGCCTCAGCTTTCTTTCTATCAGGAGATTTTGGAAAAGATTTCTTGAAAGAATATGAGCGGGTAGTAAAAGTAGATTATAATGACGCAAGCGCTCTTAAGATACTTAAGTGGAATTCTACAAAGAAAGTTGTAGAGGGCTCTAACCCATACGCAGTTATAGTTGCAAATCAAATATTGCAACCTAAGAATATTAGAACAGCAACACAAGCAGAGTTAGAAGCTATCTTAAAAGGAAATAAATTGCCTTTGCAAAATCAATATGAAGATTCTTCACTTGTATGGAGATCGAAAGGAAATCCTAATGGTTGGCTCGCTTTGGATTTCTATGATCAATTTAGAGGCGCTGGCAAGCCTTGAAAATACTGCTTATGTGCTACCTTTATATGGACTTTCATTGAGGAAAGAAAATAAGGCGCCTAATAAACTAGCATTTAATTTAAAGAAAGAACTTCTTGATACTCCTCTTTATTTTGAAGCACCCATTCTTAACAGCAAACATGGATCTTACATTAATTCCTCTGAAATGGATGCTAAAACAGGTTTGCCAACAAAAGTGTATGATACTGATGTTCCTGGTAAGAACAGACAATTATGGACTAGAAATTCAGGACTTTCGAGGTTGTTCCTCAACTGGAACCTCAATATCAACTCGAACGACGATGATTTGGCTGACTCGGGCGAGTATGGTCGGGTAGTTTGCATTAGCGGCGTAGCCGCCGCGCAAAAGCCGTGAGTTTAGGAGATAAAATGAAAAGCGAACTTTATAATCAAGTGTGATGTGGGCCCACATCATTTATCTATTATTCTTCTTGTTCTTCCAAGCTTTCTTCGTATTCTGCTAGAAGCTCTTGACCTTCTTCAGAATCAAAGTCTATAAATTCGATACTTGGCTTATTTCTATCAGCTTTTCTGAATTGCTTAAGTCTCATATCTACTGTATAGCCTTTGAATTCTGGCAATTTTGTAACCATGTTGACCTCCTGTTTGGTATTTAATTGAGTATTTATCTTTTCTCATATTCTTCTGAATTCTCCATTTCTTCTTGATATTCATCAAGCAAGTCATTTTCTGCTTCACACTCATAAATTGATTTTCCATTGCCTAAACACTCAAGAAATTGCTTAGCTCTTTTCTCTCATCTTTATTATCTAAATAGGAGTTGATATATTTTTTCCATTAAAATTGTGGATGAGTTCTGCAACAGTTTGCTTTAAGACGTTCTGCTCTTCTTCAAGCAACCTGAATTTATCATTTAATATTTCTCGTTCTTTTTCAGATTTTTCCAGTCTCTTTTCTATCTCTGTTCTTGTAAGATCAACAAACATATCTTGTTCTGAAATAGTATCTTTCATGCCCAAGAGCTCTGAGTAATAATGAATCTTATCGCTCTCTTTCCACCCAAATCTGTACTTTAATGCGCTCTCACTCTTATATCTTGGCAGCCAATAACAGCATGAATTATGTCTAAAGTCATAAAGTGTTAGGTCGCAATATCTTTGTCCTGCAAGCGTTTTTTCTTCTCCAAACAATTTCTTAGCTAAATTCTTAAGGTACTTATTGATAGAATTATAGTTTATATTAAAGAGAGAATCGCTGCTTTTTAGATTGTTCAGTTTTACATACTCTTTTAACAATGAACTGTAGAGCATAAGCTTAATTCTTCTTCCAAATGAACCAATTTTAACTATTTCCTCTCTAATATTAAGCTCTTTGAAATCATTATGTAGGTCTGAAACCTTAACATTCATTAGTTCAGTAGGTGCTCTAATTCCTGTATCGTACAAGAACCAAATCAATACTCTCCATTCATATTTAGCATTATCGGCCAATTTCCTTATTTGTTCTTCTGTAAGATAGACCCAGTCAGGTTTTTCCTCTCTTGTATCCAAGTCTACAGTAATATCTTGAATTTGGATTCCTTTTTTGGCATTCACTCTTTGATGCCAGTGCCAAAAGGCTTTGAACATTTTAACAAAGTCTCTAACACATATGTACTTTTGACCATTAGGTTTAGTAATCTTGCCGTTTCTCATATCATTAAAGAAAACATGAAGTTGCTCATCAGTCACAGTAGTTATGTCATCAACTCCATACGAGCTACTCATTTTTTTCATCATGGAAATAAGTCTGTCTCTTGATGAATTAAGGTGCACATAGCTTCTGGAGCCTTTTTTAACCCCTCTGGCAACGTTTATACCTATTTCCATATCATTAAGATACCTTAGTAGAATATCCGAGTTTTCTTTACTTATACCTTCTATGAAGCCTGTTAATCCTTCTTTCCAGGAGAGATATCTATCTTTATTATTGTAGGGATATATTCTCATATTCGTCTTAAGCTATACTTTGTTATATAGCGTCTGTATAGTCCCTATAGGTGGTCTGCTCCTCTTTTTGGGATAAAAAGTATTATGGCCCCGACGGGATTTGAACCCGCGACACCTGGATTTCTCGATTGTATATCAATCATGAGCCATTTAAGACTTACGCCTTTAAATGTAAGAGTCCAGTACTCTAACCGGGCTGAGCTACGGAGCCTTGATAGAGCAAAATCCAACGCGTTTAAAAATATATCTCCCCCTATTTTTTTTGTGCTCTTTCTATAAATAGTCTTATTTCATTTATTGGAATAGGTTTTGGGATGAATGATATACCCAATTTTTCTATTTGGTCTAGAACTTCTTGTCCAGGGTCTCCAGAACAGAGTAAAGTCCTATCTGCTTTTAACGTACCTTCCCGTGCTAATGTAGCCAACGCATCTGCACCTTTCATCCTCCCATCCAGATTATAGTCTGTCATTGTTATATATGGAGGCTTTCCTTCTTGATGGGCTTTTCTATAAATTTCCAAGAACTCTTCAGCAGTTTTAACTGATTTATATTTAAACCTAGGGAAATATTTATTTATCATCATTTCCATTAATCTAGTTATTAAATCATCATCTTCCGCATGCAATATTGTGTTTAAGCTCATAAGGTTTGTTGAAAAAAGGTGTTTTTAAACCTTTCTACTGTTATTACTTTAGGATAATTACACTATCTGTACTTTCGCCAGGTATGCTTGCACTTAGTGCATTTATAAAATTTGGTCTCTGATTCGTCCGAAGCGCGAGTTTGAGTCGTCCAAAAATACGATTTTTTATTTTTGCATTTTGGACAGGTCATATCTACGATAGGATACGTATTATCCATATCCTCATCTATCACTGCTACCATATCTCTCTTCCCAATCTTTTCAGATGCTTCTAATTTTGGTTTTTTAGCATACTTTGTTCCGCAGGCAGCGCAGACTGCTTTTTGTTCTTTGACTACAATTATCCCCCCACATTTTTGACAAAATTCCATCATATTTTCAAGTACCAAGAGTTTTTTAATATTGCGGTTTCGTTATTTGCAGAAACCTCTTTCTTCAGGACTCTTGAAAGATTCGAAAAACAAGAGTTTTATCCAGCCGAGGAGAGGCACTTTTCCTACTGCTTTGCCCATTATCGTCTCTTTTTCTATAACTCTTTCTATATCTAACTGGTCAGAATTGTTGTCTCCTTTTGTTGAAATAGGGTCATTTCCTACTATTCTATGAATTATTGGATATCGGGTAGATGCCGAGAAAATTACGATATCTCCAAGATTATAGTCTGTTCTTCCCCAGACTAAAACTATATCTCCTTTGTTTAGACCATTTTTTAGAGGAAATAATAGGAAATCAGATTCTTCAATATTTCTATTTTCATACCATGCACTATTGGAAATCCACCAATTATTAAAACCTGAGTTGTGATACATTGAGCACGATTCCACCACAACCAATGGTAATGGTGTGCCTGTAATAAAAGAGAGAACAGGGAACAATATAAATTTTATCAATAGTATTATAAGGATTATTGAAACCAGCCAGGAATGCCATGTATCTTGTTTGAGGTATAACCAGACTTTTTTAACCCCTTCTAAAATTTTCATACATACAAATAGCTAAGGGTATTTTTAAATTGTTGGATGCTTAGTGTTAAGTTCCTTGAAATCAAGAAGTGGGATTGCCCGGATTCGCATCGGGGTCGCGAGCACCCGAGGCTCGAAGGCTGACTAAGCTACCCCACAACCCCATGCGGCTTCGGGGAATCGAACCCCGCTCTCGACCTTGGGAAGGTCACATACTAACCGATATACTAAAGCCGCATATCTGCGGTATGAATGAAGAGTTAATAATACTTTCTTAGCAGGCAGTACTCGTAAACGCTCATACCTGTTATTATTAGCATTACTGCGTCTATGACTATGCAGCTTGAACAAACTTGCTTAAGAACAAATGCTTGTATTATGATAAAGTAGGCAGCTAGAATAGCTCCCAGAAGCGCAGAAGCGGCGAATAATTTGTAACGAGTATATGATCTATGGCTTAGGTAATATAATATCAATAAGAAAGTAAATGCCACAACGCCAATCCAGCTAAGTTTAACACCGAATAAATTTCCATATGCGGAGTTTTGCACGCTATCGCAGTTCTTGCCTATAATGCAGAAAGCGTTTGAACTGCTATCTGAATATACCAAATAAAGAGACAATATCAAGTTTATTGCAATAAGCGCTGCAAGATAAATTTGAAAGGGTTTCATAATATTTTTTAGAATAGGCGTGTTTAATAATCTTAAGGTTTTCTCTAGTTAGGTGATAAATGGCAATTATGATCCCGCCAAGAATTGAACTTGGGACCTCTGCCTTTCCGACATTGATTTTTTCTGCCAAAAGTCCCAAATAAACCGCGCCCTTTAGGGTGCGGTAAACGCAAGGACTTTTTGATATCAGAGCAGCGCTCTAACCAACTGAGCTACGGGATCTTACATTTAATTCGATTTAACTATTTAAAAATATTCCCGTTTGGTATATTTAAGCAAGACCGAATTCTACTGTAAGACCCTTATCTCGAAGGGCGAATTTCTTCAGCGGGAGATTAGCCGGAAAGTTATTCACATATACCTTGTTTTTGCCTATCGCTTTTATCTCATATCCAGTTTCTAATTTAGAGACAAACACATCGTTTAAAGATTCTACTCCAAGAGTATTTAGTTCATAGACTACTTTGTCACTTAATCTACGAACCTGACTTTTAGCTTCTACTCTTGGCAAATTAGACATCTTTTCGAGCTGTTTATCAGTTAAAGGGCGATTCATTTGCATATTGCCATGATCTGCATTTGGCTGTGAAGGACCAATTCTTATTCTTATTCCGTTAGGAGTGTTTTTCATTTCAGCATTATTTGCCTCTTTAAACTGCATTTCAAGATTTTTCATGAGAGAGTTCATTAAAGTGCCAATTATTTTATCTGTAATTCCCATGCTGTTTACAAAAGCGTTCTCTATTATTTCTTCGTCTTCTAAATCGTTCTTGCCCAATATGCCAAAATCCTGCGCATATTGCTCTTCATCAATCAAGCCTTCTCCACAATATGGGCAAAAGCTAAATTTATTGCTTATGACTGACTTGCATTCAGGGCACATTTCTTCATTTTTTCTCGATTTTTTCTTAAAAAACATGTTTTCTGGAAGCTTTTTAAATTTTTAAACTTTATGTATTTTTTAAGGCTACATTATTTAACAATATGTTTCAGCCAGGATACATCATTATGAATTGCTTTCCATGGATGAGTCACTTCCATTGAAAAATTAGGAATATATTTTATTTTCTTAACTTCTTTTATCCCGGGCAAGAATATCAATCCTACAACAAGTCTGAAAAATGCAGCAACTCCAAACAGAAAGAGGTATGGATTTAAGGCGGATGGATGGTAGTAATTAACTATTAATCCACCGATAATGGGGCCTATAAACATGCCTGCCCCCACCAATATATTATTATATGAAACGCAAAGACCTCTTTTTTCCGGAGAAACAGCATCATAGTTAAAGTTTGTAGCGGCTATTATGAATGCAGCATTTGCCAGTCCAGATATTACTTGAGGTATTCCAATAAGCCAGAATGGGTTCTTGATAAATATCCACAGGATGGGAGTCAATATGAATAGAACATTCGCCACATGCATTAATTTTACATTTCCATATCTGTCTGAAAATTTTCCTGCAATTGGAATAGATAATAAATAAACAACTGTTGAGCTGATGCTTATTATCATAAATGTAACGTAGCTGAATTTCAAATATTGAAGCATATATACTGCAAAGAAAGGGCTAGCAATCATTATTGCACCATTAAAAAAAGCCAGATAAATAGAGAACTTTCCATAATTGTCCATCTTTTTCATGAACTGCCAGAAAGAAAAATAATCTCTTTTCAATACGCGAAATTTAGGAGAGTATTGTTTTCTTAAGAGAATGTAGGAAATCATACGCGAAGTTGACGCTATTGCAAATAACAATGCAAATCCCAGGAGAATATATCCTTGAGTCTTAAATAAATCTAACATAAATGCACCTGCCAGGACAGTCACAAGACCTGTCGTCCCTATTGCTCTATTACGCAGACTGAAGTATTTGCCTCTATCTGATGCTGGAACAAGGTCTCCCATCCAGGAAAACCATGCCGGATGTGCGACGCTTCCTGCAATTACAACGATTGTATATGCAATAATAAGGTATATTGGGGCGTTAGAAGTCAGAATATTAAAGTGCACTAGAACAGCCAATAAGCCAATTGGAATCCAGAGAAGTGCCTGCATTAAAACAAAAAGCATGACAATTTTCTTTCTGGAAAGACTTTCCATTAATTTACTTCCAAACAATTGAGCAAGCGGTCCGGCTATTCCGGGAATTGAATTAAGAAATCCTATCTGTAGTGGCTGTGTATTGACTGCTAGAGCCATAGGAGTTATATATGTCTCTCCTATGCTTGATGAAACGCCTGCAGCACATCCTTCCTTTATGCTTACCGAGAGGGCTTTCTGTTTCTTTCTATCATTTGCCCCTTCCTCTTTTTGCATATTAGGGATATGAACACAGGATTAATAAACGTTAGTTTTTTGAGTTTTGATATAGAGAACTGCGCAGGTTAGATTACATATTTGTACGCAGTTCTCTGTCTGAATAACTGCCACTCGTTGTCATCTAAGCAATGCAGTTATCCATATTTCAAGTATATAGTTATCATTGCCAAATCAAAAGCATCAGTTTCTCCCATCTTTTTTTCAAATCTCTCTTTTTTTATTTCGTAGAGATATCTCAAATTTACAATAGGTAGAGAAATCCCAGATTTTGTTTTATAGACTGCTCCTGAAAAATATCCATTTATTTCTCTTGGCTTATCATCGTTTGAATAAAGCTGGCCGTTTTTATAATGATGAATATATAAATCAACATAGCTGTTTAGATTTTCGTGCGGCTCAATCCAGCCATATCTTTTAACCTGAATTAAGCGAAGGTTTTTTGTTTTATCAATAAATCCCAGTATTCTTTTTTCCAATCTTTCTCCTCTTGAAAGTTTTATTATCTCCGTTTCATTGACTGGTTCGTAATTGTCGCGTTTTTTTGTATCAAATTCACGCATCATTGAGAGGCGGGAATAAAGATAAATATTATACTCGCTTAATCTGGCAAGAAGTTGCGGGAGGAAAGCCGAATTTATTCCCAGATGAAGTGCTGAGTGCTCTCTATAGAAAAAACCTAAAGTTGTAGTATAGCCAATTTCCCTGTAAGAACACATGAATTTATGCCATGAGTAAGGTTAGCTAGCATGTCCAGAGAATCACTATATTTGTTAGCTTTTTTGTCTTCGAGATAAACAAGTTCACGTGGATGATAGGGATTGTGTACTATTTGATTGCCTATTTCTTGTATTCTTTTGTATGTAGGGTCATTTGTAAGAATAGCCATAGATTCCTTGTTTTTTTCAAGTCTTTCATTCATATATTTCTTAAAAAAACGCAAGATTTAAATACTAGTGTATACAGAGATATGTATACATAAGGTAATTCCATGATAGATATATTTGATGCGACGATATTGTGCAAAAATTGTCAGCGTGAGATGGTACCGACAAGCGTTAAAAAAGAAGGATTTGAGCTTAGAGCGGTAGAATGTCCCTCATGCCACGATAATATTGTACACCCAGCAGATTTAAATGCTTTGGAATCCTTTAATACATTACGAAGCAAGACATTTACTGTAAAGCTACGCATGGTTGGGAATAGCCATGCAATAAGCATTCCCAAGGAAATACTTGATTTTGTTAATGAAAAGCACAGACAAGCGCGTAGACAAATGGATGAAATGGTGAGATTATGTTTCGAGGACTTTGATACTTTGAGTGTGAGGTTTGGAAATGAAACAGCAAGAAATTAGACTTAAGGTTGTAGAAGCATTGCAAGATGATGCATATAAGGGCATAGCTAGAATTGATCCTCAATTAATGAAATCACTTGGTTTAAGCAGAGGGGAGATTATTTCTATCAAAGGGGCACGTGAAACTGTAGCTATTGTTGATAGAGCTTATCCTGCAGATGTAGGCGAGCATATAATCAGAATTGATGGATTAATAAGAAGAAACGCCAGAACTGGAGTAGGCGAGCAGGTAATAGTAAGCAAGGTAAATGCAAAAGCGGCAACTAAAGTCTCAATAGCCCCGGCTCAACAAGGAGTCATGATACATGGAGATCCAGAAGTTTTCAAGAACGGACTTTTAGGACGAGCAGTTGCCAAGGGAGATATTATCTCTTTAGGAGGGGTGCAGAGGAGAAGAGACATGATGCACGATAATTTTCCAGATATTATAAGCGATTTCAATGAATTGTTTGGTGGACAGTTGGGGTTCTCCGGATTTCAGCAGTTAAAGTTTGTCGTTGTTTCTACTACTCCAAACCAACCATGCATTATTACAGAGGATACAGAGCTCTTTGTAAATGCAAAATCAGTTGATGTTTCAGAAGAAGCAGTGCCTGATGTTACTTATGAAGATATTGGCGGATTAACAGATGAAGTCAAGAAGATAAGAGAAATGGTTGAGTTGCCCCTCAAGCATCCAGAGATATTTGATAAACTGGGTATAGAGCCCCCTAAAGGAGTTTTGCTCCATGGTCCTCCTGGAACAGGAAAGACATTATTGGCAAAAGCAGTAGCTAACGAATCAGAAGCACATTTTATTTTGCTTAATGGTCCAGAAATAATGAGCAAGTTTTACGGAGAGTCTGAAAAGAAAATAAGAGATATATTTGAAGATGCGGAGAAGAATGCGCCTTCAATTATATTCATAGACGAAGTTGACGCTATTGCTCCAAAACGTGAGGAAGTTCAGGGAGAAGTTGAGAGAAGAGTTGTTTCACAGCTCCTGACTATGATGGATGGTTTGAAGTCAAGAGGAAGAATAATAGTTATAGGTGCAACTAACAGAGTCAATTCTATTGACCCTGCTTTAAGACGTCCTGGAAGATTTGACAGGGAAGTTGAAATTTCTGTTCCGGACAAGCAAGCACGCCTTAATATCTTAAAAATTCATACTAGAAATATGCCTTTGCACAAAAGTGTAAATCTTGAAGCCCTTGCTGCAAAGACTCACGGATTTGTAGGAGCAGATTTATCAGCATTAACGAAAGAAGCGGCAATGAATTTACTAAGAAAATTACTTCCAGAATTAAAATTAGAAGATGATGAAGCAATTCCGCAAGAAGTTCTTGATAAGATAGTCATTAGCGGAGATGATTTTGAGGAATCGCTGAAGGTTGTCAGACCAAGCGCAATGCGTGAAGTTCTTGTTGAGACTCCGAATGTAAGCTGGGAAGATATTGGAGGTTTAGATAATACTAAGAGAGACTTGCGTGAGGCGATTGAGTGGCCATTGAAAAGTCCTGAAAGCTTCAAGCGTCTAGGGGTGAGAGCTCCAAGAGGCATTTTGTTATATGGTCCTCCGGGAACAGGAAAGACATTATTGGCAAAAGCAGTAGCTAAGGAAAGTGAGGCAAACTTTATTTCAGTCAAAGGACCTTCCTTGTTGAGCATGTGGGTGGGAAAGAGTGAAGAGGGAGTCAGGAAAGTGTTTGAAAGAGCAAGGCAGGTATCTCCCTGCGTTATTTTCTTTGATGAGATTGACTCACTTGCAGGAAGGAGGGGTTTTGAAAGCGGGACAAAAGTCACAGAAAGAGTTTTAAATCAACTTCTTGCAGAGATGGATGGTCTTGAAGGACTTAAAGATGTAACAGTCGTGGGAGCTACTAACAGACCTGATATGCTGGACCCAGCCCTTTTGCGTCCGGGAAGATTTGACAGAGTAATACTTGTAGATGTTCCTGATGCGCAAAGCAGGAAGAAGATATTTGAGGTACATACAAAGAACACTCCTCTTGCTGAAGATGTACGCATAGATGAATTGGTAAAACAGACTGAAGGATTTGTTGGTGCTGACATAGAGGGACTTGTAAGAGAAGCAGCAATGAGTGCACTCCGACGCGATATAACAAGCAAAAACGTTTCACGCAAGGATTTTGAAGAAGCGTTTAATAGAGTTAAACCTTCTGTATCTCCAGAGACTGCAAAGCGATATAAGAAGATGGAAGAGTATTATATAAAGAATGCAAAGGCAGGAACGCTTGAAGTTGGACCTATTTATACAGGGTAAATAAAAAATTCTATCACTCACTTCGCATTTACAAAGCAAGACATAAGTAATTAAAAAGCATATTCCCCCCACTCAATCCAAGGCAGAATTATATAATCTAGAGAGCGACTTACTTATTAAATTCCCGCTCTTTTTCTAGTATTTCTCCAGCATATTTACTAATTTCTTTCTTTAATTCGTCTGTTGATTTATTGTTAATAGTTGATTCCAAACCATGAATTTTTAATTTGTCTGCAGTTTCTGCTGCTTCATTTAGAGCAGCCAGCTCAATTTTAGCTTTGCCTATTATTGTGTCATTTAAATTCCAAGTTCTCACATAAGTATATTCATTAAGTTTCAATTTTATTTTTCCAGCCCGAATATCAACGACAGTATGATAATTAAATGGTCCAAAACCGTCATCGTTATCATAACTCCATAAATTTATATTTACTTTATTATATCCTTTTCTTTTGACTTTATCTAAAAATTCATCAAGTGTTTTAGGGACTCCAAATAATTTATATGCTATTGACATTATTTTTTAGATAACAATCTATTTATAAATATTTAGACTATCTATTATATCTGTTAAAATAATTACATCTTTTGATGTTATGGCTATAGTGTGCTCGGCTTGGGCGACCGGTTTGCCGGAAGATTCTATTAATTGAGGGTAATTATGCAAAAGCCCGGATTCTTCAATCCGCTTTAATGCTATAAGAGCACGAGAGCCGAATTTTTTATAGAGCCAGCGGGAGCAGAATGGTCTGGTAAGATAGTTTTCTTTAATGTATGTAAGGACTTCTCGCGCAAACTGATCTCTTACATTTCCTTCTTTTGTCAAGGCATAAATTCCAGATGGCTTGCCATCACGAACAGTACCTACACCATTTGTTACAAATGGCTCTATGGCATAGATGCCTTTTTCAAGAATTTTTTCCTGTGCATTATCATAATTTGGAATGGTTATGCCTGCATGTATCTCGTTCTTTTCTATTGAGTGTCCCGAAAGGTTGCGCACTGCCTGCAATCCGTACTTTTCTATAGTCTTAGATATTACTGCTCCAATCTCTCTTACTTTCACTATCTTCTTTTCTTTTACCAATTCTACTGCAGATAAAAGCGCCGCTTCTGCAGCGTTAATAAGTTTCTTATTCTCTTCTAAATTGTCCAGGTCAAGTGAGAAAGCCGTGTCAGCAATATAGCCGTTAATGTGCACCCCAATATCTATTTTCAAGAGTCCATGCGCCTTTGCACTATCATTATATGCAGGCGTAGAATGAGCCGCCACTTCATTTATAGAGAGATTTATGGGAAAAGCTGGAGATCCTCCAAGTTGAATTATTTTATCTTCTATCTCTTCCGCTATATTAAGCAAGAACATGTCTCTTTTTATAAAATTTCTGGCATACTTGACTGTTTGGCTAGCTATCTTTCCTGCTTTTTCCAGATTTAGAATTTCTTTGTTGTCCATAATTTTTTAGAGGGTAGATATTTAAATAGCTTTGTGCAGTAGGGCTATAGTAGTCTTATAAGATACAACGTCGCTTTATATTTTACAGTTGGTTATTTTTAACATGAACACTTTTTCTAAAGTGAAATATCTTCTTCCGTTTTTATTTCTAGCAGTAATGATAAGCGGGGCAGAAGCCGAAGTTTTAATAAACGAATGCCAGAAAATAAGCAGTGCAGGCAATTACTCATTAAACAATAGCATTTCTACAAACGGGACATGTCTCATTATAGATGGGGAGGACATAGTTCTTGACGGGAAGAATTTCTCTATAACTGGTACGGGGGGCGGCTATGGGGTTTATGTAAGCGGTTCAAATTATGTAAAAGTTGTCAATATAACAGCAGATAGTTTTTCAAGAGGGATATATGTAAAGAATTCTAAAAGCGTAATAGTTGACAGCGTTCAGGTAATAAATAATACTGACAGTGGCATACAAGGAGATTTCTCGCAAAACTTGTCGGTCTTGCATGCAAACGCATCAGGAAATAATAATAGCGGGATATTTTTCTATACAATAGATGAGGGCTTTATAGGCAATAGCTTAATAGAGAATGGGTTTGAATACGGTGTGCGCCTTAAAACAAGCGAGAACATTAGAATTGGAGGAATAGAAAGCCGCAACAATGAAAATAATGGAATATATGTTCATTTAGGCTCACATAGAACAACAATTTACAATAGCAGTGCCAGTAATAATAAAAATTACGGAATCAGGGCAGAGTACAGTAATAAAGCTATTTTAAGAGATATAATTACAGAGAACAACTCCAGACAAGGAATTTTATTGTTGGGAAGCAACCGAAGTGTGCTTGAAGATATAGTCAGCAGAGACAACATGGCTCAGGGAATAAGGGTAGAATTATCAGATGATTTAGTTGCCAGAAACATTCAAATCAGCAATAATCATGGAATAGGAATTGTTTTATTGACAAGCTCAAACAACTCAATATCAAACATTTCTTCTATAAATAATAATGGACACGGGGTTTATTTTGAGAAGAGTCCGAGAAACTCCATATTCAACAGCAAGATAATGTCGAACAATGGCTCTGGTTTTCATATAGTTCACAATTCTTCTTTTATAATTTTAGAGAATAATGATATATATGACGGCAGAAACGGAATATATACAGAAAGAAGCACAAACATTTTATTGAACAGAAGCTTTATCAATTCTTCCCAAAAAGAAGCAGTCTTATTAAATTTGGGGAGTGAAAATATCTCAATTTACGGCATGCAAGTCTCAAATACAGCAAATGGATTTGACGACATAAGGACTGCTAGTGCAGGTGTGAAAGGTATAATTTTATGGGATGTTTTGCTCGGAAGATATACTTTTATTGAAAGCATGCTTAGTCTAGGGCGTACGGGCATTGGAGAGATAGTATTTTTATCTTCTCTAGACGGCTCCGGAAGCAATCTATCTTTAGATATATTTCTCGACAATGCAACTATAGAACTTAAGTCTACATCATCAGGAATGAATGTTTCAGCAAACGTCACCTTTACTGATTTGCCTTTAAATGCAAGCAACCATACACTTTTGAAAGATGGCGAAGAGTGTCTTTCTTCAGTTTGCCTTAACAGCACAGAATTAAACGGCAGTATTGTAAAGTTTAGTGTTCCAGGCACAGGAATATACAAACTTTCTTTTGTTTTGCTTTTATCTCCTCAAGCTCCGACACAACCGCCCTCTACAAGCAGTTCTAGTTCTTCAAATCAGGGAGGCTCATCTTCACAGACTCCGGCAAGCATAGTTGGTACAAACATTTCTAATGTGGGCAGCAATACAAGTTTTCAAAATCTCACATTAGCAGGATTTAATTCAATTCCTAATAATGAGCTATTAAATTCAACTAATAATACAAATTTACCAATTACTGGAGCAATTATTGGAAGCACTTATCCAAAAAAGATACTTGCTGCTTTAATATTCTTTATCGCATTAATTGGCATAATTACCACATTATGGTATAAGAAGAAGCAGGGAACTTACTGGTAGCTAGAGATAACTGCCATTCTGCGAGATATAATAAATGCAGTTATCTATGTCTTCTTCTTCTTTCTTTCGGCACATGATTTATTATTTTTACTCCTGTGGATTTCCCACATCCCAAGAAGTCGTTATTCTGACGTATAAGAACAGTTCCATGTTGGGCAGAAATATCAAGGTCTTCTCCTCTAAGCCAGGCTTCTCTTTGGTCAGGAGTTATATCCACTATATTATCTTTAATTTCTTTGCTCAAAATCTGTGTAGCGTCAAAGCTTAAACGCAGGCCGTGTTCACGCTTTATAATATACATCCCTATAATCTCAATATTTGCTATCTGGGCTAACTGAAGTATCTCATCTTTTGAGAATGAACCTGAAAATGCGCGTATTTTCTCCTTGCCCGTCTCTCCAAGCAAGTATGGCAGTTCTTCTATTCCAAACTGCTCATTGAGCTTTTCAATAATCTGCTTCTTTTCCGAAGATGTTATAAATCTAAAGTTCATTTTTTCACCTTATAAGGAGAGCGTTTAAATTTTCCTCTGATTAATGAAAATGCCAGCCTTCCATCTTTATGCCTTATTGGATATCCTATAATATTTCCACATTTACATTTCAGATTATGAAGGTTTGAGATGTCTTTTATATTATTGATAAGATGCGGATAATTTTCCGATTCTATAATTCTATTTAGGTAACATCTTTTCAGCCATCCAGGCCCGTCTTTTTGATAAATAAATATTGGGGAATTGCATTTCATACAAGAGACTTTTATTATTTTAGTCGTGCCTCCTCTTTCTCTTAAGTATTTGTCTTTTTTTATCTTCATTTTAATTTCTCCACTTTCCAGTTTAATTCTTTTGCTTTATTCCAGAATAATTGAATGTCTTCATTGAACGGAACCATTAAATTAACCGGGTGCGCTGTATTTTCAATATTAATTTCTCTGACATTATAACTTTTATACCAGTTATGGAATTCTCCTTTATATCTCCAATCTTTAGGTATCTCATCACGAGGCAAGACAACAAGGTCTATATCGCTTCCCAGATATCCTTCATATTCTTCAACATATCTGCCGAAGCATCCACTTGCTAAACTTCCAATGAGGTAGGCTTCCTTTACCTCTTTCAATAGATATTTTGTCTTTTCAATTATGTAATCATGCACTTCTTTTTGATTTTTATAAACTATTTTAAGAGGTTTCATTTAACTTCCTCCAAGAGAGTCATTTTAGCGACAAAGAAACCTTCTGAATCGTTGTCATGAGGATAGATACGGCAACATTTTTGCACTTCTTGACTATATGAATCTTCATGCCAGGAGGTTATTCCTTCCCGGCATTTTAAGGGGAGATTAATTATTTCTACTCTGACTGGAAAATTATTGATGGCGAAGTTTACTACAGATTCGTTTTCTTCCGGGGAGTGCGTGCAGGTTGAGTAAACTAGAGTTCCTCCGGATTTGAGGCACTTCAATGAGTAAGCAAGGAGTTTTTTTTGCATTCTTGAGAGATTCTTCACTACCTTGGGATTCCACATTAGAAAAGTTTTAGGTGAACTCCTTAAGGTGCCTTCTCCTGAACAAGGAGCATCAAGGAGAATTTTGTCGAACTTTAATCCTCTTTTTGCCAGCCTTTCACAGAGAAGTATTCCGTCATTTCTGGTAATTATTGCGTTCATGACTCCGCAGCGCTCAAGAGTCGCCGCAAGTATCTTTATTCTGTCTATCTTTAAATCGTTTGCAATAAGAGTGCCGGTATTTTTCATGCTTGCAGCTATTTGAGAGGTTTTGCTTCCAGGAGAGGCACATACGTCAAGTATCAATTCTTCCGGCCGGGGGTCAAGAGCGAGGGCGGACATCATGCTAGATACTTCCTGAACGTAATAATATCCTAATATATGTTCAAGTGCGTTTCCCAATTCTCCAGGGAGTAGGTCTTGGTCAATAAGAATAATCTCTTTATGGTTTGGGAACGGCTGAACCACATTCCAGCGCTGCTTTAGTCTCTCAAAAAGTGATTCTGGGGAGATTTTGATAGTGTTGCATCTAATAAAATTTCTGGGCGATTGATGGATAATTTTGTTAAATTTTTCAAAATCAATGATGTCCGGCAGAAGCGCCTGCATGCGCCCTTTAAATAAAGGTTTCATTTCGTACATATAATTGAGATGCAGAAAGGGGTTTTAAGAGTATTGTTTTTGACAGGCAAGATTTGACGTAAGTTTACGAAAAGAAAATATCAAAAAGTCCTTGCGTATGCCTAGGCTTGTTTGGGATTTTCTTGTGCTCAAAGTGTTCTATGCACTTTGACATCATAAAAACGAGTGAATGTTCTCTTATGATTTTTTGGGTTTTTTTGAAAACTAAAAAAATAGCCACAATTGTTGTGAGGCGCGAAGCGCCGAACGCGCCCGACATCATGGCTTTTAGGAAAAAATAAGGTTGCAAAAGGGCGTTTAAGAGTGATTAGACGAAACCGACTTCTGCCTGAAATAAGAAATAAAAATTATAGCAGGTAAACATGCACTCTTCTTTCTGTCGCTCCGCTTAAGCCACTAACCAAACAAATCCGAGTTAATCAAGCTTAAACGAAATTACCTCGAAGTTAAAAGAGAAATTTGTTTTACCCGCCCAATAGGAGAAATTGTTGCCATATAACAGAGTGAGCCGCCTTACGAGTGGCTTCGCCACAGATAGTCGCTTTCAGCGACAGATAGATTTTTAAGGACTTTCAAGTTAGAATTTCTATGAGTGAAGGAGATAAAAAAATAGAATTAAAAGATGAATCAATAATCCTAAATAAAGTTGTTATTGACGATTTGAATACTTATAAAATTTTAAATGACATTAAGGAAGATAAAAGAGAGGATTTTATTAAAAAGGCAATAGTAATTGGTGCAATAGGATTAAGAAATCTTTATCTGACTGAAAATGTAGATTATATTGAGAAAGAGTTTAAAGAGTTAATGAAGAACTCTCAAACTCAATCAAAAGACATAAAAGACATGATTGAGAAAACTCTCGATGTCAATAATAATTCAAGCTCATTAGGGAAGATGAGAGTATTATTTGAAGATTATTTTGATAAAAGAAAAGGTAAAATCAGCGATTTACTGAGCCCATTTGAAGATGATTCCCCAATCAAAAAATTAAAAGAGGAAATTTTCAAGAAAATACAAGATTTAAGGGACGAATTAATCAAGGAAAGGGCAACTGGTGAGATGATGGAAAAAACTACTTTAAAAGGTGGAGCGTTTGAAGAAGTAGTTCTTGAATCAATTGAGGATATATGCTCAGAATATGAGGATAAAATTGCACTGGTTGGAGATAAGTTGGGTAAAACTAATAAAATAGGAGACATAACTATAGACATTAATGGTGATGAGAATAAAAGGATTATTATCGAATGTAAGGATAGCTCTGCTTATTCTCATAAAAAAACAATAGATGAGATTAATGATGGAATAGAAAATAGAAGTGCTAAATTCGGTATATTTCTTTTCAAATCTCAATCCCAAATTCCTTCTGCTTTGGCACCAATGAAAATAACTAACAATTATATTGTTACGTCTTTTGATAATTATGGACTTTATTTTGCTTCTCGTGTTGCAAGATTATTTGTTGAAAGAAGTACAGAAGGTAAAAAAAGTGCTATTCCTATTGGTGAGATTCAGAAAGAGGTGGAAGCTCTGAGTGCAAAGTTATTGACTTTTAGTAATATTCAGACTAAAATAACTCAGATAAATAATGCTAGTTCCTATATTCAGGAAAATATAGACAGATTAAAGAAGGATATCGAAGAAGGATTAGGTTCGATAAAAAGATTGTTAGAGAACAAAAATTAGCTAAAAACCTTCTTTTTTGGGAAAAAAGAAGCAAAAAAGGCGGCGGCTCACGACGAAAACGAATAACGCAACAATTTCTCTAATTAATGTTCCCACCCAACAAATTTCTAAGAAAGCTCGGTAATTACGCTCCAGAAAAGAGTGCAT
>JAGVXD010000018.1 GCA_018303945.1 Candidatus Pacearchaeota archaeon | reverse complement strand
AGGAGTCATAAGAGTCTTGATAACAAGACCCCCGCGCAAGTTTACTTTGATTTTGCTAGATTGTTTTAGATGGTGACATATGTCACCTGCGTGCACATTTAGCAAAACGACGTAATATTTATAATACGAGGTGCGCTGAAAGCTATATGCCTGCAGATATGTACACTTTAAACAGAACGAAAGAGCAGATATTATCTTTTATCAAGTCTAATGGGCCGAGTCTGCCTGTCCACATAGCTAGAGATATTCGCGCGAACTCTCTTTTTACTGCGGCTTTTCTCTCTGAACTGTACAATGAAGGAAAAATACGGATGAGCAATATGAAAATAGGCAGCTCTTCGCTTTATTATCTTCCTGACCAGCATTCTCTGCTTGAAAAATTCGCAGTTCATCTCAATCAGCGCGAAAAAGAAGCTCTTGCTCTCCTGCAAAAAGAGAAAGTTCTGGAAGATAGCTCTCTTGAGCCAGTTATACGTGTCGCAATACGCTCAATAAAAGATTTTGCCGTCCCATTTTCGGTTAATTCTGTGTTATTGTGGAAGCACTTTTCATTGACTGAAGAAGAAGCAAAAAGACATTTTAATAGCAAAAATCTTCCTCATTCTCCAATTAAAGAAGAAAAAACTGAAGGAATAAATACAAGAGTTCATGTACATACGGCAGATGTTATTGAAGAAATTGTTCCGCAGCAGAAAATAAAGCGGGAGCAAATTCAAAAAAAGGAACCTCTTAAAAGAGTAGAACTCTCTCTTTCATTCTCTTCGCCTACTGTGCAAAAACAGCAAGTTCCCCCATCTCCATTTCTAACTCAGCTAAAAGAGATTTTAATTAAAAAAAATATAGAAATGATTGAATTGCTCTCTGATAATAAGAAAGATATTCGTGCAAAAGTCTCTCTGAACACTCCTCTTGGCATGCAAAGCTATTTTCTTGTCGCTAAAAACAAGAAAAGACTCAAAGCTGACGAGCTTATAGAAGCACTTAAAGAGGCTCATTCACAGAAGATGCCCGCTCTAGTAATGGCTCCAGGAGACATTGAGAAAAAAGCCCGGGACATTCTGTCAGAATGGTCGCATCTCCTTAAATTTGAGAAACTGGTGTAAGCTGGCAGATAATGCTTGCGGAGTTATTTTATTAGATGAATATGAATCTTTACGTCTTGGTTTTTCAGGAAATTCTATTCAAGTTTTTTTGAGAGCATACGATCCAGATTAGCTCAATCTCTAAGCTCACATTTTTACATCATCAATTTCTTTAAAATCTTGTTAGAAAGTCTGCAGGATAAAAATTAACACCAGTAGACAAATGCGGTATTGTAATAGAAGGTAATAGGTGGAATTTATTATTTATGAACCAGAAAATTATCAAAAAACAGATAGTAAATACTCCTTGATGCCACCGACCAGCCACCCCTGTTTGGAGATTGTCGTCAAATATATATTAAATTATACATAACCTTAAATATCTCTCCACATTTTTTTTAATATGAAACAAGTTCCATGTTATATATGCGAAAAGTGTTTGTATTATGAGCTTGGAGAAAAAAATGCTCTAAGGGTTCAGTCACATGAGAGAATGTCTGCGAGAGGAGTATGCAACTCTTTGGACGGATTAATAGTTAGAACTGGTCACGAACAAAGTTACATGGTTTTTAGACAAGCCCCACTTTTATCAACACACCATGAAGCTCTTTATCAATGGAATATGTATTTAAGACCAAGTCTAAAACCTAAAGAATTTAAATTGCCTAAAGAAATTACAGTATCTTTGCAAAGGATAGTTCCAGATAGAGGTTTAACGGCAGATTACATTTTGGGTGCTGTTTTATGGCGGGGAGAGTCTGAAGAAGCCTACAAAGATTATACCGAATTATCTGAAGTAGAATTCCAGAAAGTTGCCGCAAAACTAAAACGGATGTATCCTAAGATTTATGCTAACACGGAATTTAAACGAGAATTAAAACATAGACGACAATCTCATCGTTTTAAAAAAGTTATGAACCTACACAAAGCTCACATTATCGCTATCTTTAAATACCCACATTTCCCTTCGTAATTTATGGGACGCATAAAATCATTAATGGTGAAGAAAGCGGCAAGACAGCTTATAGCCGCAAAAGCCGAAGCTTTTAATGAAGAATTCAATCATAATAAGAAAGTTCTTGGAAACACAATGCCTAGCAATCATGTAAGAAATAAAATTGCAGGTTATATTTCTCGTTTGATTAAAGCTAAAAGGTTGGAATCTGCTCGTGAAGCGGCATCTGCGGCAAAAGCAGTGCAAATACAAGATGAACAGCAGCAATTCTGAAAGTAAGACAGATGCAATAGTTTTTATTGGTGATAAACCATTTATGAATTATGTTACTGCAGTTGTAGTGCAATTCACTGAAAAGGGCGAGTCAGAAGTGACTATAAAAGCCAGAGGAAAATTCATTTCCCGCGCAGTTGATGTCGCAGAGGTCTCAAGAAGGCGCTTTCTGGAGAAAGAAAATATTGATGTAAAAGATATTCAAATTGGAAGCGAAGAGTTTCAGCGCGAAGGAAAGACTACAAACATCTCAAATATTGCAATAACTCTTGTGAGAAAATAATTATCTCCTGCCCTGATTTTCAAGAATTCTGTCAATTTTTCTTTCTATTCTTTTCATGTCATTTTTGATGACGTAAATTTCTTTTAGCCTTTTTCTGTTAAGAAAAAAACCAACTACTTCAAATATTATCGCTAAGACTATTACAATTCCAAGAGCTTGTAAAGCTAGCCCAACTTGCCCTATATCTGTGATTATGCCTGTAGAGAACTCAATCAAATCACCTAATACTCCCATATCGTATTAAAGAAAAACCTGCTTATTAAGCTTTCCAACAACCTTAAAAACCTTTTACTTTTCCTATAATTATGGCTCTGTAACTCAGTGGTAGAGTGCGGCTCTCATGAGGCCGAAGTCGGGAGTTCAATTCTCCCCAGAGCCATGTTTTAAATAAATAAAAAATCCCCTAGTAGCAAGCTATAGGGTATAAGACCCATTTGGAGCAATTAATTTTCACTACACCATTTATAAAAATTTCTGGTCAAGTTTTAAATACTATTATTTGTAATAAATTTAGATGAGAGAACAAATGAATACACTATTACTTACATACAAACCTTTAGGTTTAAATCCACGAATAGATTTTATTTACGAAGTCCTTACAGGAGAACGTCCATATGGGATTGGAAAAGAAGAATTTTTAAGACATAAATTTGAGTTGTGTAAAGAAAATATTAATCATATTCCACCGATAGTGTTTTTTTATCACGAACCTTCAAAATCAACTATAATAATTATAGACTTCCATAGACATCCTAGAATAAAAATTATTGGTGAAAATGTAAAATCGGCTCATGATGCTTTGGTAGCCTTGGTAAACAACAGAGGCTTTAAATTAATAGAAGACTCTGCAACTTATCCATATTGAAAAATTCAAGAGAGGAATAATTCCCAGCGACTATAAACATCTTAATCCATCTCCTTCTTTTCTTGGAATAACATGTATATGTGCATGAGGTATGACTTGCCCTGCTGCAGAAAGATTATTCATTATGACATTAAAACCGTCTCCAAGCTTTCTGTCTAGTAAATCACCAGCAACTTGCTTTACAAACTGCATCATCTCTTCGGCTAACCTGTTTGGAATCTGAAAAACTCTGGGTTAAAAACCAGAGGGGTTTTAGTTTTTCAGACCTCGAAAACTTATTTGCTTACTCTGGGCTAAAGCCACAGAGCGTGCGCAAATAAGTTTTCTCAGTGTCAAGCAAAGTCACATAATGTTTCTTTGGAATAATTAAAGTATGTCCTTCTGCTGCCGGCTTTGCATCTCTTAAGGCAATGAAATTATTGCTTGCTCTCAGAACGTCGCCCTTGATTTCTCCCTTTATAATCCTGCAAAAAACACACTTTCTTTTCATTATCTTTCCTTGAAGAAAAATTGCTCTGTGTAAAACTGCTCCTTCAAAAGCTCCCTGTTTATTGCTTCTCTCGGTACAGCGAAAGAAAAAAATGAGCTCCAGAACCTCTTGCGTGATTTTGCAACATTTAAGGCATTGGTAAGTTCTCTTATTTCATGTGAGAACTTGGAATTTTCTTTATATATTGAAGTGGGGGTTCGGTAGAACAATGCTTTCGTATGTATCTTCTCATCAGGTATCTTTGCAATCACCGGAATTCCAGTAACTTCTTCTATCGCATGCAGACTTAACTCATATGAAGGGTCCCTTATTTTGTTCAGTATAATTCCAGCTATGGGTTTGCCTCTCTGTTTTGCGAGTCTTGCAGCCCGCAATGAACAGCTTAAAGTTGGGTAGTCCGGTGTGCTGACGACAAACAAAACATCTGAAGCAAGCATTGTAGATAATATTTCTTCATTTAAGCTTGGTGAGCCATCTATAATTATAAAATCATAATCTTGTTTTATTCCGGATATTTTATCTTTCAATTTCAGAGGGTTTATATCATTCGGAAAAAAATAGCTTCCGGGAATTACATCTACTCCATAGCACTCATGTACTGCGCTTTTCAGCCTTACTTTTCCTGACAAAACGTGGTGAATAGTCTTGTCTGGCGTAACTATCCCCATATGCAGTCCAAGATTTGGGGCTGAATAATTCCCATCTATAAGAAGAACTTTTTTGTCATGCGTACGAGCAAGTTCGCTTGCAAGAGAAGCGGAGATAGTTGTCTTGCCTACACCTCCTTTTATGGCAATAATGCCAATCGAAACACCCATGTGACATCTTAGAATACCTGATTTAAAACACTTTCTACTGCTTAGATATTATAAATAAATATGGCGCGCGTATTTATTAAGACAAATCACGTCAGAACAAAACCCTTTTGGCGATCCTTTGAGATTACCTTGTTTGGATTTACTTCTATTCCTTTATTGTTTATAATCTTGAATTCTACAATTTTCTTCTCGAAACTTGCCCCGCGCATTTTAAGCACTTCAAGAGCACACGCTCTTCCCCCATTTTCATATATTACATTGTAAAGGACAACGATTCCATCAGAAAGAAAAGAAACTGCCTCTCCTTCTTCCTTGTAAGTCGCCCCAATATGCGAAGGGGTGGCAACTTCTCTTATGAGAAAATTTGTGATTTTATTGTTTTCAAGATATCTGAATAGTTGTTCCATGTATATTCTAAATCGGGATTCGTGCCCTGAAAAAGCAGAAGCTATACTGGATAAAGAATCTATGACTACAAAGTCGGGTGTAAAGTCCTCTGGGAAAAGAACAGGATCTATTTCAATTAGAAGTTCTTTTTTCGCGGCGCTTAAAAGAGCTTCAACACTTCTGGATACATCCAATGCATCAAATCTCTTGACTCTCAAGAGTCCTTTTTTTATGTATCCATCAACATCCCACTTAAAATGCCTCATATGCCCCATTAGTCTTTCTTCTGGTTCTTCAAAGCTCATGTACAGGCATTTTTTTCCTTGTTTGCAGAGTCCATCGGCTGTAGCCAGACAAAATATTGTCTTTCCGCTTCCTGGTCCACCCTCTATTAGGACCGACGCTCCGGAAGGAATTCCATAATGCTTGTCAAACAATATATCAAATCCAGGTATTCCGGTATGTAAATAAACTTCTCCGTCCTGCTTAAGCTTACCTTTCTTCTTAGAGCTCTCTTTCTTTTTATGCACCTTTATCTTTAGATGTGACTTTTTAACCTTCTCTTTTTTATTAACCATTGATTTATCCCAAGTATACTAAAGCCTAATTCTTTTTAAATACCTTGCGGCTACGCACTCTTAAGTTCAGTCTTGCAATTTCTTCCTGCAATTCAGGAATTTGCCTGTTTAAATTAAGAATCATCTCATTGAATGTCTGAAGCTTTACAGTATATTCCATTTCAGAAATATTTTTCAAATCAAAATATTGCTGCTGTATCTTCTTTATCAGGTTGTTTAGGGCTTTCTTGCGTATCTCAAGATTCTGCAATTTGACTTTTAGATTTATACGACGGATGGTCTTCCAGAAGATAACAAGCGCAACTAATATTCCTCCAGATATTATAAAGATATATCTCCAATTTTCAGTAAAAAAATCTCTTATATTATTTTTTGTGTTTCTGTAAAAGACATTTAATGTCGTTTGGCTTGACTCTATCTCTGATATTCTAGTGTATGCCTTATCAATTAAAATGCTTGTTTCTTCAAATCTCTCTTCCTGAAAAGAACGCAATATCCCATTATATTCGGAGTTCATTGATGACAAATTTACTTCCTTAGAAGTTTCATTATATGCTTCAAGAAAAACACTCATTTCATCAAGAACCCTGAATGACTCATCGCGTATTGAGCATATAGAGTCTGAATATACATATATTAATTTATAATTTGCTTTGTTTGCCTTTAGTTCCAGAGCTAATTGCGCCTCATATAGCTGGGCAGCCTCGTGAAATGATTCATTGACTCTTCCGATAGGCACATTTCTTTCCTGCATATTTTTTATGCAGACTTCTGATTCAGTAAGATTCCCATAAGCAGACTTAGATTCATTGCTATGCCAATAGCTTAAAGATGTTCCGCTTTCCAATAGGGCAAGAGCTAAAAAAACTGTAAAAAATGAGCAAATAATAATTTTTTTAATCATGATATCTTAGGGATAATATTGCTGAAATAGCGTCCAACTTTTCGCATGGCTTTCTTTGCTTCTAATGTTGCCAAATCCTCATCTATCTCACCTATTCTTTTGTTATAGCTCTCAAGTTTAAGCTCGTATGCTTTTGCCTCAACTTTGCCTTCTCGCAGGTATTCTTTTTGCAGCTGTTTTATAAGGGATATGATTCTCGCTCTCTCTGAAAGCAGTCTTGTTTCTTTTCTTGCGAATTTTAAGGCGTGCGCTCTCTTATTCTCAAGAGTTATAATCTGTCCAATTACATCAGATAACCTTTTCTCATAATGAAGCATAGACCCCCTATATTCTTCCATGCTCATTCTCTTTTCCTTGAATGTTTCAATCTGCACAACCCTCATTAGTTCCTGCAGTATCCTCTCCTCGTCTTGAAGATATCTTATCTTTCTTTTTAGCAATTGCAAACGCGTTAGATGGAAAGTTGCAAAACTAAAGAATATAAAGAATATTGCGCCAAAAGATATCTTTCTTGGATAAGCAATTAGATAATATCTTAAACTTGCAAATTCCCCTTTAACTTCTAAAGCGTACGTTACTCTTGCTTCTTTAACTCTTGTAAGGGCTTGTTCAAACTCATTCCTTTCTAAAGAAAGCAAAGCCAGCTTAAGCAGCCGCTTAGTTCCAGGAGTTTCTATACTTTGTAATTCAGCCTTTTCTACAAGCCCCTGAATTTCGTCTAATATACTCTTGCTCTCAAGTGCAGTTTTTACAGCGAACTCAATGAAATTGTAGTTGTCCTGAATTAAATGATAGTTAAATGCTGTTAATGCATTCTCCGATTCTTTTAATCGCTTATCTAACTCATCATATTTAAAATTAGCGGAGTTGAACTTCTCAATGTATGTCTTCATAAGAACTATAAGAGATTCTGCTTCCTCTCTGTTTATATCATTTACTTCAAAAACTACAGTCTGTTGCTCTTTATAAGATTCCGAGCCCACTTTGCCATCTATAATTAAGTCAAACTCCTGCCTGCCAAGGTCAATAAATGTAGGAGAAGTAATTGTGATTATTAGATTAATGCTTTCTCCCGGTCCGAGAGAAGCGATAAATGACGGGGATAAGCTCATGTATTTTGTCAGCTTTCCCCTCATGCTAATTTTAAGGTCCATTAAACTTGCATTTTTATTTTTATTGGTAAATGGTATGCTTACATTGTTAATCTTGCCTCTTTTAATTTCAAAATCTACACGGCTTTTGACAGTTTTTGCACTTGCTGATGGCCCGCCCCCACTACCTCCTCCGGAGGAACCGCTGCTTGTGGTTGAAGAACTGGAAGAAGCGACATAATCTCCATCAAGACTTCCACAGGCAGTCACGTAAACGCTGTCTGAGATATTATAGCATAGGAAAGTAATGCTTATTGTCTCATTGATATTTGTATTGTTATCCGCATCGCGGATTGAGTATCCGCTTTGATTGTATCCACTCAAAGTAAGAGTAATATTTTGTATCCCGCTGCTCATGGAAGCTAAATCGGAGAAAGTTAAAGTTACAGGATAATAGTGTAAATCGCTGTCGGTAATATTGTCTATAAATGTTGATAGGTTGCCCGAAGAATTCGTCAGCCCGCCCGAAAGCGCCCATGCCACAGTAACGTTGTAAGCAGTATTACTTATATTTAGTGTGCTTGAGCCCATTAAGTTGCGTATGTATCCATTTAAACTCATGTTGCCTGCTGTAAGAGAAACGCTTGTCGGATAACTTGTAACCTTCTCATATAAATAAGGCCCGTTCTGATTAGAAACTAAAGTCAAACTGGCGTTTCTGCTTGAAGTATCTGATCTAGCCCTAAATTCGTTTACCGTTATAATTGCACTATCTTGTTTAACCTCGCTTAGAAAGCTCGCATTCACTATCACATTGGTTGAATTGCCTGCTGCTAAAGTGATAGAAGTTGATGGTTTTACAGAATCATGATTGAAGAATATTCTGCCTTCTGCCAAATCATAGGTAAATCTAAAGTCAAGACTGCAGTTAGTGTTTGAATACGCAGCATCCCCGCTATTGTTTAGAGTTATATTGCTTATGAATTTGTTTTGGTCCCACCCAACAACTGCGCCAAGGTCGGAAGGAGTTATGTTCCAGGTGCAGTCTAAAAATACGCTTAAATTTGTTTCTACGCTTATGTTAGAATCGCCTTGAGTGTCATTAGCCCATATTCTAAAAGAGTAATTTGACTCAAACAAGGGTATAAAACTTCCATTAAATATAGTGGTAATATTTTTTGTACTTATATTACTCATAGTTACATTAGTTGCATTATCCCAAGATAAACTAGAATTTTTCCATTGCAGTATTGCCCTCTCAATATTTGAATCGCTGTCAGAAACATTCAAGGTTATAACTAAAGCAATATTCGGGTCTAAAGAAAGAGTGGTATTTGGAGTATGTGCAATGGACACAAATGAAGGTTTGGAATTAGCCACGATGGTTCTGGTTTCTGTCGCATTAATGTTATTTGCGAGGTCTTTTGCACTTATATTAAAAACGTAATTAGAGCCTATGCTAAGATTAGATTGTGTAACTGTAAATATCCAGAGTCCGTTTCCTGAATTAAATAATTCAGATGCGGAAGTGTTATAGATGCTTATTGTCCCATTCCAATTATATGTCACATTTGCCAAGTTGGTGTCATTAATACTTACATTGAAAACAACTTGCTGTGTTGCTCCGCTTGCATTTGAAGGAGTAGGATCAATGAATGAAATCTGCGGATTTATAGTATCTATTGTTATAGTAAAATTGCCCGATGTATAAACATTTTCTCCTCTGTCAAATACACGGTAAAACCATGTGTATATTCCATCAACAAGAGACTCTACTAAATTGCCTATTGATGCAGTAAGTCCATTCAGCGCGGCTCCTATTGTTGTAAACAGCCCTGTTGAATTGTAAATGTATAAGCTCGCGTTTTTTAAACCGGAAGAATCGCTGAAATTAGCAGTAAAGTTCTGGCTGGTATTTGAGCTGTAAGTGTTATTTGCCGGACTAATCAAGGTCCCATTAGGCAACCCCGTATCTAAAGTGATAGTTCTCGTCTCGGAAACATTCAAATTTCCTGCTAAGTCTGTAACACTTACATTATACATATATGTCCCATTTCCAAGTCCAGTCCAGTTAAATATCCTGTTTCCTGCACTCAAAGTTGTTGTATTGACATTTCCGCTGCTGTTAGATAAAGAGAAAGTTATGTTTGCTTCGTTTGTTTCTATGACGCTTACGTTTGCATAAATCCATGTCCGGCTTGCATTAGAGGAGTTATTATCTGTTCTCTCTCCGAAGATTACAACCGGAAGTGTAGTATCAATGCCTGTGCTTCTTAATTCGCTTTCATTTATGTTTCCTGCTGTATCCAATGTGTGCGCCCTATATGTGTAAGTACTTCCACTGCTCAATTGGGTAAAATTGTGATTATACTGCGCAGTGCTTGCATTGTAAATGGCAGATATTTCTAAAGAATCCAACGCCCGGTTAAATATAATGGCTTCGTCTATTGTGCCGTTAAATACGAAAGCTGAACTTCCTGCAGAACCAATCTGAAATACGGCAGAACTGTTAATGTTGACGGCATTTGTAGCTATATTGCCTCCAGACTCTATGGCACCATCTTTGTAAAGTATTACTTGGCTCCCGTTGAATGTTACAGCAACATGAGTCCATCGTTCATTTGCAATTGTTGTATTTGCGTTCTGATTGATTAATACTGTATTATTGTTTCCCGACATTCTAAACTCTAATTTGTCAGTCGCTCCTCCTCCATCTGTACCGTCAATAGTAAAGTAGTAATACCCGCTTCCAGTAGCACCTGTATACCTTCCCATTATACCTCTTTCAGAGTTTTCATTATCTTTTACAAAGGGATATACCCAAGCCATTAAGGTAAAAGAATCATTAATAGAGAAATTGTAAACTCCGCTTGGAGCATTCAGAACGTCATTGACGCCATCAAATTGAAAAGATTTTCCAAATTTACCAGTATCATTTTGAAAAGCTCCGCTTGCATTTGTGAAATTGTTGCTCCATGTGCTTATATCTGCAACTCCATTAGTATTATTTATTTCATCCATCCTTAGCCATCCGATAAGTGAACGGTCAAAATCAAGAAGCGTGAAGTGATGAGCTGAATTATCTGTGCTTGTAAGATTAATAGTTATACTATTTCCATTGAAAATTGAGTTATTTGAAGGAGTATGTCCTGTAAAGCTTACGTTTGGAAAATATGGGGCACTCAAGACCGTTATGTTTCCCGAAACAATCGGAGAATAAAAATTATTTGAGCTTGAATAATAATAGATTATGAGAGATCCGTTTTCAAAACCACTGCTTATATTATACAATAGGACACTGCCATTGCTTATATTTATGATATTTTCTCCATTGATTTGAACAGAAATATTGGAATTAAATCCTGTTTCCCATCCATCTAAACTTACATTAAGGCTGTCATTGTTTCCCAGGTTTCCTAAACTGAAAGTTTGCGTGCCATAAGGAACAAACCTTTGACTTTGATTTCTGAATATCTCTAAAACTTGAGAGTCATTTAATGATATGTTAAATACCATTACTTCGTCAAGAGAGCCATTGAAGCGGGCATTTGAAGCGTCTTCAGGTCTTTTTCCAAGTGTAAAGCTGTTCGTCATGGCATTTGGAACCCAGACTCTTGCGCCTGTTGCATTCAAAACTCCATCAATATATATTGTAAAGTTTGTATCATTGCCTGTGGCAACAATATGATGCCATGAATTAGTGTAATTATAAGCTTGTGGAGCAGTTAAAACGCAAGTGTATCCGCAAATTCTTACGCGGTTAAGGCTTTCTAGCTGTACTCCATATCCAGTGTTTGTTCCTTCACGTTCCTGTGCTATTATTCCTATAGACGGACCCGTGACTAACACTCTTGCATTTACCCAAAGTGAGAAAGTAAAGTTGGTTACGTTGTATATAAGAACTTTTTTATGCTCCATATAATCATTTACACCGTCAAAATTAGCGCAGTCGTTATATCCTGAATTGCAAGTTGTATTGACTGTGCTGTTTCCATAATGGACCATGTTATAATTATGATGTGTAAAGTCATAAGAAGTAGTTGAATTGCTTTTGTCAAAATTCCAATAAGCAAGAAGAGAATTATAAGGCGACTCGGCGCTTATATTTGCATGTGCAGAACCATCTTCCTGTGTTACATTTATGTCGCTTGATTGATAATTATTATTGCCTAAAAGAACAATAGCGAATACTCCTGCAAGAATTGAGAGAAAAGCCAGACTAATAATTGCGCTTGCCGCTATGCTTAAAAAACGACGTTTAAATCCTCTCATTTTTACATAAAAGTTAATCTATAAAGCTATAAAAACCTTACCTGTACGACTTAGCGAAGATTAAAACCTGGAGAAGATGGTTTTCCTTCTCTTTGGATAGGTTTATTCAATTTTCTTGCGTGTCTGAAAATGAGAATACCTACAATGATTATTCCTAATATCAATATGCCTGCAATTGCTGAAATTAATTTCTTGTTTTTATCATTATTTTCAAGCCCTGCAGAGTCATTTGTTCTTTCTTCTGCGTCGGTATTATCTTCTTCCTGATTATATTCCAATCCTGAACTTGTTAAATTATTCTGCGATTCATTGTAGTTTGGCAATTTAGGGCTACTACCTTTAGGCTCTATGCTTCCTCCACCGCCACCTCCGGAACTTCCGGCAGAGGCAACGCTTGCAGAAGACTCTGATGCTTTTTCAGTTATAACTTCCTCTATAATGCCGCTATGTCTTAGTCCTGAAATAATATATGTGGTGTTCTGAAGAATACAGCTATACCCTCTCTCCTCAATTCCAGAGCATCTTAATATAATACATGAATCAATTATTTCTTTTTCAGAAGTTAAGTTCTCCCTGTCAGCAATACATACTCCGTTGGATGAAGCATTTATTTTGTCTAAATAAACACTCTTAGTTCTATTGACTAAAGTCAAGTTTGAAATTATAAGATATGCTCTTTTATCGCTTAGATTATAACGAATTATCTGGGAACTGTTTATTTTTCTCAAAAGTTCATCATCCGAGCTATTTAAGAAGAAAATTGTTTTATTCAAGTACTTGTCCTTTATGTAAATCTCGCTCATGTTTTCACTAAATTCAAAATCACTATTATTAAGTATTGGCTTATAAGCCAAATCCGGCTCGCATTTTGCTCCTGAACGCTTGTAACCGCTTATGCATCTCCACTTGCAGGAAGAAGTCGTATTTACAGAATCGCTATAAGTCCAATTAATAAATCCTAATGTGGAATCGTAATTAGAAGGTCCTCTTAATAATCCATAACTAATTTCAGGAGCATCTCCTCCACAGCTTAACTGCTGTATGAAGTTTACACCTACTGATTTTTCTCCATCAATAATAAATCTGCAAGTATTTTCTTTTATGTTCTGGCAAGCGGCACTCCATGCAGAGAAACGGGAATCAAAATCAGGAACTGCAGTTAATATTACTTCAGTATTGTTTATAATTGAAATAGTGCAGTTATTGGTGCATTCAAAAGACTGTGTTGTAACTGCCGCAATAGAAACAGAACAATTATCAGTGCAGTTTGAATACTCTCCACTTACTTTCCCTTTCCCTTTTATGCCTATGGATAAATTGTTATTGCCTCTAAGCTTGCCACCTTTAGTGGTTGAATCATTCTTAACAAATACTGCTGTTGTGATGTTGCTCGGCAAATATTCCGTCTTGTATGCTTTCGCACGCACAGTTGCGCTGTTTAGAAGAGTAATCGTCCCAGTGTATCTCAAAGAAGATTCATTAACTTCTTTGTTATTGATAGTGTAATAAATTGTCGCATTTGCAGTGCTTGTGCTTATGCGTACATCAACGCTTTCTTTGAAAACGCCGTCTGTAGGAATAATGCTTGGCGCGCTAACTATCAATGCGCTCGTCACGCTTACAGTAATATCATCACTTGCACTTAATGCTCCGTCGGAAGCGCTTAAACGAAGGACGTATGTTCCTTCAAGACCCATGCTTACGTTAGTCACAGCACTTTTTGAATTGCTAAAAGTCACGATTCCAGGTCCGCTTATTTTACTCCAACTAATACTTAAGCTTGAAGTTGGGAGATCATCATCACTTACAATTCCCTGCAATGTACCTTTAGACAAAAGAGAAAGGCTTTGGTCTTGTCCTGCATTAACAACCGGAGCCTTATTAATAATTATTGGAGATGCAACGCCAAAAATTAAGGAATACGGAACGGAATTCTCATTGCCCGCATTGTCGCGGCATTTAACATAATAAGTATAATTGGTGCTGTCAGTAAGGTTGCTTATTGTTAAAGTATGCAGTGTACTGTTGCTTGTCGTCTGGACAACTGCATCCTGCACTGCAAACCCTGTAAATCGAAGGAAATTGAGGACTAATGCAAATATTCTATCTAGCAATTTGCCCAATTCTTTTCTTTCTCCTTCTACAAAAAACCCAGTCATGCTAGTATATGGGATGCTTAAGCTCGTAGAATATTTGCAGATGGCATTTTCATTTGTAGTTAAATTAATCTGTACAGACTTTGTTCCCGAAGGCAATATTGTATTCTGGAAAGTGCTTCCTATAACCGGAGGAACATTATCTGCAGGTGTAGTTACGTTCACGCTAGGTATGGAAATAGCGCTCCCATTAGCCCGCATTACGATAAATACTCCAAATTCCGAAGTAGTTCCCGGAAGGTAACCCAGAGAGCCAGAAGATATTGCAATTGAATTTCCATTATATGTGCCGTTAAGGATGGGCAATCCATAAATATCATTGGCTTTTTTCACAACATACTTTTCTCCATTAGTCAATACACCCTGCAATGGAACATTTATAGAACTCTGGCCTGCCCAGTTAATAATTGCGATGTTTGCTCTTCCTGATTCATACTTATTCGGCCTTACAATAACTTCCGTAGTGGTAGGTTCTATTTCAGAATAAGTGCTGGACTTATCCGGAGCAAAATTTCCAACGCTTGCATAAGTCGGATTTACTGTATAAATAAGCGTGCCATTATCATATCTTTTTGCAAGTGTGAACAAGTTAAGTGAAGAAATATTCTCCCATCTGCTAAAACCTGTAAGCCCGCTTCCCAGATTCATAGTGTCTGCGCGATAGATTCCAGTACTATCATAAGCAAAAGGATTATAGCTCATACGATGATATGCATTGCTTTCAATTGTAAAGTCTACTGCTCTCTTATCTACGGGCCAGCGCACCTGCAGTTCTCCAGGACCAAGATACTCATTGCTCAAAAACTTCACTATAGTGCAATTTAGAATCTGCACTCCTCCGCGAATGATACGGTTGTTGTTGACAACTGCATCAGTACATCCTACGCCCGCATAACCTAGATAAATATGTCCTCCGCGATAAGCTGGCGAATACAGAACATTGTCGCTTATATTCACGCCTTCCATTGGTGTAGAAGCACCGTAAAGAACGCTTCCCTGCGTATTTCCCCAGACAAAATTACCACTGCTTGTAACTCTATGAGCTACACCTACCCCACCTCCATATACATGAATTCCGTAACCTAAGTGTCCCCATATAATATTATCTATAATATCTTTTTTACCCTGATTATTTTGAGTGTATAATGCATGATCTCGCGCTTCAAATCCATTCTCATATAATAAAGAGCCATATACTTCTGAATCGTATGCTCCTGAAGAATAAGAGCCTCCCCCATAAGTATTATGATAAAGGGAATTGATTAATTTTGTGCGAGGTCCGGTAATTACCAAATCTGCAGAAGGATATAATCCGCTATTGACTAGTGCTCTGTATTCTTCCCATGTTGCAACGCTTGGAGCAGGTGTTGTTGTAGTAATTTCAATTCCCCAGAACCATGTATCACTTCCACCTATGCCGAAAGCTCCGTCAATTGTAACTCTTTCTCCAGGATATGCTCTTACAATAATTGGGCTAGATATGTTTCCTGCTAACGAAGAAGAAAATCCTTTTGTAGGCGCCCTATATGTCCCGCCTCTTAGCCATATTAAATCTCCAGGCTTGATAACTCCTCTAGCTCCATTTAGAACACTTGCCAAATCCCATGGATTTGTAATTGAACCGTTTCCTCCAGCACTTCCATTAGAAGAAGCATAATATATCTTGCCTAAAACGTTTAAGGTTATAGGCTGTGAAGGAGGAGATAGAGAAACACTGTTATTAATAAAGACATAAACTACTGAAGAATATCCTATGTTTCCGCTAGTGTCTACAACTCTGGAATAAATTTGATGTTTTCCATCTGAATCAGCACTAGTATCCCAAGTGAAAGAATAAGGTGTCTGTGCCGTGCTGGCAAAAAAAGTGCCGTCTTTGTAAATCTGGACAAATCGTAATCCTACATTGTCGCTTGCACTCACATCAATTGTAATTGTTCCTTTAATATTTGTGCCATTCAGAGGAGTTATTATGGAAGATACAGGCAATATTGTATCTGCAGGAGCACTTCCAGAATCATTAAATTCAAATGGACCTATATCAACTCCGGTTGCTGGACGAGTTTTTCCATCAAAATCATTGCTCACTTCTGAAATTGATATGCCTGCACCAGCAGCAGGAGATCCTGCCTTAGGTCTATAAGGAGCAATTAAGTCCTGAATGGTAATTGTTGAAACATCTGTGGATGCTTTTCCAAGTGTTGAATCATCCCATAGTCTTGGAGGAATAACGCTATAATCACTTATAAAACTGCTTATGTTCCCAGTGTCCAAAACTTTTGACCCTTGATCTCCTGACAAGCCAAGCCACGTTGGATAGTCAATCTCTGAAGCAAGCCATGTGAAGCCCTTAGTGCTAGGAGTGCTGCAGCAGTAAACATTGTTTCTTATATATGCCGGACCAATCATATTAGGCAATGATATGAATCCGCCATTATTCAGTTCAGTTCTTACAAATAGATTATTAACTATATTTATATCGCGAACGCCATCTAGTCCCGGAAGATAAATTCCCCTCATCCATCGCGTTGTTGCAACAACAAGATTATTTGCAAGAGTCCAGTTTGAGTAAACGAAACTGAAATCTCCTACTTTATACGGACCGTATGAGGATATACCTGCCCTAGAATGTACAATTATATTATTTATTACTCTTGCTCCTGTAACCTGCGGGTTCAAAAGCTGATTTCCCTCGACAACAAGAACAATTCCATCAGGATAATTTTTCTCATAAGTTTTCCCTCCAAACTGATAATTTTCAGCATCGCTGGTTACATAAACTAAATTACCATCCACAATGGCGTTTCTTGCTCCCTGTATGTAAAGATTTACTCCCCAATTATCAGATACGACATTATGGCGGAAAGTTGTATTGTCTGCATTTAAGTTAGCAACAAGCCCTTCTCCATGATTCCAGTAAATAAATGAATCCTCAACTGTGTTGTGCTTGCTTCCACTTCCTATTGACAAACCTCCAGCCCAACCTCCAGAAAGGTTGCGTGGCCAGTGAGCATATGCATTATTATATATTCTGCAATTCTTAATAAGATTGTATTGTCCTCCATTTCCTATAGACAGCCCCATTCCTTGAGAGCCATTTATGACGCAGTTTAATATTTTATTATAACTTCCAGTGATTTTAGTAACATCTCCCCCATTTATAATGGAAACTCCGGAGCCCTTACTGCTATGAACTTCAAATCCATCGAAAATCAGATAGCTTTTTCCCCAAATCCAAAGCCCTGCAGGTATTCGGCTTTCAACTCCCCCAACACTATTGATAAATGTTTCCATTGTGCTTCCATCTATGATTGGCTTTTCTCCCGGATATGCTTTGTAAGTTATTGGACTGTTGGCAGTTCCGCTCCTTCCATGTCTCTCTAAATCCAAGGCTTCATATTTTCCTCCTCTAGCGTATATAACATCACCCGCTACAGCCGCATCTGCAGCCTTATTCAGTGTTCTGAATGGAGAAGCAAAAGTTCCGGGATTATTATCGTTTCCATCGGGAGAAACGTACCATGAAGGGGATTCAGCTTGTATACTTACACTTGGGCTTTCAGTTGGAACACTGACAGAATTATCAACGCTCGTAGGTGAAGAAGGAGAGGGACTAGTGCTAGAAGAGGGAGCCGGCTCACTTGCAGAGACACTTTCGGAATTTCCTTCCGCAAGAATCTTTATCTCATCTTGGCTCAATGCTTTATTATATACGTAAGCTTCATCAACAGAGCCATTGAATAAAAATCCGTCTGAACGCTTTCCTATATAGAAATCTTGTGTGTTTGTCATTCTTGCTACACCTATTGTCCTGCTTGCTACAAGGGCTCCATTTTCATACAATCTTAAAGTTTGTCCGTCATAACTTAGAGCGGCGTGTGTCCAAGTATTAGCGGAAAGTGGCTGGCTGCTTGTCAAAAGAGTATAGTTAAGAGTGGCAAATGGACCATAATTAAAGTATGCTCCTAGTCTGTTTCCTGAAATAATCAATGCGTAATGCCCGACATTCCATTCGTGCGCGCCTTTTGACAAAATCCATCTTCTTGTATCTCCACTGCTCTTGAAAGAAGAGGGATTAATCCATGCGGCGAGAGTTATCTGCTGAGGTTCTAAAGCAGAACTATGTGAAACTCTTGCAAAATCATCTACACCTTCAAATCTCAAGGCATTTCCAGAATGTCCTGTAATCCAATAAGCTCCATTGCTTAAAGTTCCCGTATGTCCGTTTCCGCTTCCATCTCCTGCAATATTTCCCGTGCCTTCATCAAAGCTCCAGTAAGCTACAAGATTATCAACAAAGCTTCCCTGTACCGCACTTCCGCTTACACCGGGAGATCGTGTTAAAATTCTTATAGAATAAGCTGACTGGTCTACATTTCCATTTGCATCCCTGCACATTATATAATATACATATTCTGTCCCGCTTACCAAGTCGTCAAAATTAAATGTATGCAATGTCCCGTTGGTATATGTTGTCAGGGAAGGTGATAGTATTGCGCTACCCGTAATTTGAAAAAAAGAAGCAAAAAACCTTGAAATTTGTTTAAACAATTTAGATATGTCATTAAATAAATTATCTGAAGAAGTGTTTACTATAAATCCAGTCATGCTGGTATAAGGTGTAGATTTATCCGCTGAATATCTACACGTTGCGTTTTCGTTTGTTGTCAGATTTACTTGTAAACTTGTAATGCCGGGAGCAAGGATTAAATCTTGAGAGCTGGCTGAAATAACGGGTGGGCTATTGTCTTCCGCATAAGCATAACTAATAAATAAAAGAAGGATAAGACCAGTAAAATAGAGAAAAGCGTTAAGACTTTTGCGTTCCCCTTCACCTCCAAAACCTCCCATTTTTTTATAAGTTTGCTACCCTATATAATCTTTTGTATACGGGAAATTTTTTGTGGGCTGAAGCAGGAGAAGTCAGTGAAGAAGCATATTCTTTGGCGGAAAAGAAGGTACAAGAACATAATAAAATTGGACAGCGAAAACAGAATAAAATTTTTCATGTCCCTCTAGGAATAAAAGCCGATTACTATATTCTTCAGCAATTTAGTTTAACCTTTTTGATGTCAAAGCGTCACTGGAAAAACGTAAGCCGCCTTTTAGTACTTACTTATCTTTTCCGCCGTAAATATTAGCTTTTCTGGTAGAGATTTTATCTTGTAATAATTTTAGAGTGTCATAGGGATTTTCAACATGGCCAAAAGTATCATATCGCGGAGCCATATGGTTCCCCCCCTTTGAGTTAGTCTGCATGACTATTTCTCCCGTGAATATACGAAGACTTCCCACTTTGAAAAGCATATCAATTAAGCCAACATTTATCGAAGCATTCTTAATCTGGTCATAATCTATAGAACGAAAATCGCGTCCTATAATTCCACTTTGCACAATCGCGCGTTTATTAGTTAAAGCATAATAAGTTCGATTATATGAGAGATTTGCTACAACTAATCCGAGTATGAGAACTACAACAGGAATAAAGAAGAAAATAAATTTTCGTGTGAAGAACACAAAAAATGAGATGAATAATGAAAAGAAAAATAGACCAATAAAAGCAGAAGTCATATATGCAGAATATTTGGGCGGTTCCTGCCAGATTACTTGCTCATTTGCAGAGAGTACATTTGAAATTTCGTTCACAATTTTTTAAATAGCCTTCAGTTTTTAAATCTATCGCAATGCTGTGTTTTTTATGGTTAATCATGCCAACAAAATAGAAACCGAAAAGTATTTAAATACTAACTAATACCAGATAGTTATTAATAAATAACTAAAAGATATAAATATGACACAATTAAAAAAAACAGAAAAACCAGAAAGGCAAGTTCATTGGCCTACTTTAAACACAGTTATAATGGTAGAAGAAACTTTAAAAAAAATGAATGAAAGTATTATCTCAATAGCAGAATTAAAGAGAAAACTTCCTAGACAGGTAAATCATATTACTTTGATGGTAATTCTTGAATATTTAGAGAGAAGCAATAAAATCGCAGTAACCTTAAAGGGATTAACTTGGATAGAGAATAATAATCTAAATTTAAAAAGGACAATTATTCAAGGAATGGAATTATGATGAAAGAGGTTAGAATAATTCTCTCACCGGAAGCAGAAGAAGTTTACAAAAAGTTGAATTCTGAAGCAGAAACCAATAAACAATCTAGAATGATTTTAAATGCAATTAATCACAAAAAAGATTTGATAAAAGCTAATATTCATTATGGGAATCCAATAGCTAAAAACTTAATTCCAGAAGAATATAAGCAAAAATATTCTGCAACAAATTTATTTAGGGTTGAACTTCCCGCATTTTGGAGAATGCTTTATACTTTAACCAATAATGAAGAGGTTGAAATAATCGCATTTGTTTTAGATATAATCGACCACCCCACTTATGATAATAAATTTAGATATAATAGCAGATAACGGCGCGTTTACGTGTATTGGAGAAATGAAGATACTAAAGCCGAGCGGCCAGCATTTCGATTCTCTCTGTGACCATATAACCCTTAAAGAGTTAAATAATCTATCCTAATTATGAAGAAATCAAATATCGAAATTGAAAGAATAAAAGAGAAGATAATGCCTATCTTAAAGAGTCATAAGATAACCAAAGCAGGAATATTTGTTAGCTATGCTTGTGGTGAGCAGAAAAAAAGAGCAATGTGGAAATATTAGTTAAAATAGATGGTGACAATATGAGTCTATTAGGATTTATTAGATTAAAAAATATCTTAGAAAATGCCAAAGATAAGGAGTGGACCCGCCGAGAATCGAACTCGGATTATTCGAATGCCATTCGAATATAATGACCATTATAATACGGGCCCTAAAATACTTTCAGAAAAAGAGATTATAAATCTATCTTGTCAGAAGACTTCTTCTCAATCACACAAAATCTTTAATACTTTGCATTAAAGATATATAGATGAATATTGAGGCAGAAATACGCAGTTTTATTACAAAAGAGCAGTACAATTTCTTTTTGGATTTCTTCGCAGAAAATGCAAAGCTGATTAAAGAAGACGAGCAGGAAACACATTATTTTGATACTCTTGAGGACCTTCGCATACAAGAGAACAGATTTTTTTCAAAGATTTGGATGAAAAAGGGAAAGATACATGATGAACAGAGAGAGGAAATAGAAGTAAAGCTACCTAAAGAAGATTTTGACAAATTGCAGAAAATATTTGTCGCGGCAGGCCACAATGTAAAAATAAAATGGTTCAGGAAAAGGCACGAGTTTGACTGGAATGGAATTTCAGTATGCCTTGATTTTACAAAGGGCTACGGCTATATTATTGAGCTTGAAAAAATGTGTTCAGAATCAGAAAAAGACGAAGCTGTTGAAATATTAAAGCAAAAGCTCTCTGATTTGAATGTAAAACAAACTCCAAGAGAAGAATTTGAAGAGAAATTCAAATACTATCAGGAAAATTGGAGAAATTTATTATTAATTATGGTTTTGCAATAATTAATCCATGGGCTCTTAAATGGGAGCAGTCAATTTTAGACATAATGGACTCCGGGCTTGTCAAAAGAGCAGGAACAAAACATGTAGAGAATGTTTCCGCAGAGCCTTTCAAAGTTCAGTATTCTCATCATGAAGGAAAATTGTTCCAAAGATTGCTTATTGAATCCATAGCTGGAAATGAAATAGTCTTTCTTGCATATGTTGGCAATGAAAATTTCTATGAGACAATGAAAGAAAACAAAATAGAAGTTAGGAGAAGATTCAATGGGCAGATTCCCCAGCCTAGTATAAGAGAATGTCCCGAGTTAAGATTTTTTGCTCTGCACTGCTCTGAAACAAGAGAAGAGGCATTAAGAGAATATAATGCCTGAAAGGATTATTTGGAAACAATAAACTTTTCTCTTTCAGATATTCTAAAAAATGAAGGCATTTTAATTGCTCCAAATAGGTCTTATACCGCGTAGCTTGTTTCCATTTGGAGGCTGAGAAGATTGTTTGAACAATCTTTGAGGTACTCAAGGATTTTTGTTGAATCCGTGACACTTAAAAAACTCTGCAGCTTGCTGTGATTGGGATTTTTATTTAATCACTCAAGCGTCAATAAAGCCGCCATTACAAGTATGCCTATTAAAAATGCAATAACCTGAAGAACGGAGCGTATGAAAGTATTTTCCTTATGAAGCTCCGGGATTAAGTCGCTTCCTGCAATATATATGAATCCTCCAACAGCGACAGGAACTAAATAAGCAACTAATTGTTCTGCAAAAGAAGAGACCCATAGAGTAATAATTGCTCCCACAATTGCCGCTAAAGCCGAGACAAAATTAAGAATTAATGCTTTCGTTTTGGAAAAGCCGCCATGCAGTAAAACTCCAAAATCTCCTATCTCCTGCGGAATTTCATGCAAAGCCACTGCCAAGGTTGTGGCTATTCCAGCCTGCACATTTACAAGATAGCTTGCAGCTATGATAACCCCATCAATGAAATTATGTAGTCCGTCACCTATGATATTCATGTATGCGAAAGAGTGTACATGACTGGTAGTTATGGGCATATGGCAATGCTGCCAGTGAATAATTTTCTCAAGAACGAAAAATATCACTATGCCTCCGAGAATTCCGAATGATGTGCTTAAAGCAATTCCACCATCACCTATAGCTTCAGGAAGAAGATGAAGAAAAGCGTCTCCAAAAAGTGCTCCCGCTGAAAAACTGATTAAATAAATGAGAATAGTTTTTAATCTCGATACTCTTACTGCAAAAGTTAAAACACCGACAAAAGAAAGAAGACTAATAACAAGCACACTTGAGAGAACATAGAGCCATACCTCATTCATTATATAATTAAATAATTGCGCTATTTAAACTTGATTAATAAGAAACAAATATTATTCCTGAATGCATCATCTTTTGATAAAAATCCAGATCAGGTTTTTTTTGATTCACAGTATAGTAAATTTCATCAAGACCTGTCCAAGCAGTGAACCATCCGGCCGGCTCCAGGATGACTATGAGAAGATGAATCAAAAAAGTATCCATGTCCAGAGAAAGCAGATAAGACGCAAAGATAATGCAGATTATTCCTACAAGAGCCATTAACCATCCTTTCTTGCGGGTTTGTGCAACTTCAATCTTTAGAAGGTCGTAATGCCTCTTAAAATGTTCTCTTAGTCTTCCTTTAATTATTGTTTCTGCATCTAATTTTCTCTCATTTTTTGGTATGAGAAATCTAAGTTCCAACGATCCTTGTTTATCTCTCGCTGCTCTTTTTGCCTCAAGAAGAAAGTCATCAGAAAGAGCGCGATGAGCGAAAGGTCTTGGGTCAAAATCAGAGAATATATCATCATAACTGTCTAAAATTAAACTTATCTCACTTTCAGCTAAAAGCTCTTCTTTCTCCAATTCTTTTTCAGCATCACTCTCTTTAACCCAGCTCATTATTTACCCTTAATAGATTTTAAGCAGGCACGATATTTAAATTATTCTCTCTGATAGAGATTATTTAACTCTTGTCTGGACTTTCTTTCCAAAGACCAGAACACTCTTTCCATTGATAACTTCTTTGATAATATCTCGTAATTCAGCAATAGAAACTCTCACTTGCTCTGTTGTATCTCTATCCCTTATAGTTACGCATTTATCCTTTGGACTTTCTTCATCTATCGTTATGCAAAGAGGAGTTCCTATCTCATCATTGCGCGCATATCTTTTTCCAATACTTCCCGATTCATCAAATGAAACGGCAAAATATTCTTGCAGTTCAGCATATATTTTTCGTGCAAGCTCAAGACCTTCGCCTTTTGCAATAAGAGGCAGTAGGGCGGCTTTTATAGGAGCAAGACTGGCCGGCAATTTTAATACTATATTTTCCCGTTTTGAATCCTGATAATATCCTTCACATATTAATGCTAAGAATATTCTATCCATTCCGAATGTTGGTTCAATGACTCTTGGGATAACTCTCTTTTTTGTTGCTTCATCAAAAATCTCAAATTTCTCTCCAGATTCCTTTGCATGTTGCATCAAATCATACTGCCCTCTGTTCGCGTTTCCGGCAATTTCCTTGCTTCCGAATGGATATTCATAATCTATGTCAAAAGTTTCCGATGAATAATGGCTTAGTTCAGATTTCATATGTTCTCTTATCTTTATTCTTTTTGCAATGCCTAATCTCTCAAACCAAAGTATTTGTTCAGAAAGCCAATAAGCGTGCCACGCATCTAATTTCTTATCCTTAACCATTTGTCCTATATTTGTATCTTTCAATGTATCCTTTCCTTGTTCTTGCGTCGCCGCATCTAAGAACCTTGCAGATACATTTTTGTGCTTTGTATCAAGCAATTCACATTTTATTTCTTCAGGATGTATGAAAAACTCAAATTCTCCGATGGTAAATTCTCTGCTTCTGAAAATAAAATCTCTTGGAGCTATTTCATTTCTAAAACATCTTCCAACCTGCACAATTCCAAATGGGAGTTTCTTTCTTGCACTTTCCTGCACAAGCTTGAAATCTAAAAACATTGCTTGTGCTGTTTCTCCCCGAAGATATGCTTCTGCCGGATTAAGCGCGCCGACACTAGTTTTAAACATCAAGTTAAATTCTCCCTGGACAGCATATTCTCCCCCGCATTCACATCTATATTTATCCGCTTCATTCTTGTCTATTTTTGTTGCTTTCTTGCATTTCTTACATATTACAGCTACATCGCTGAAGCTTGCAAGATGGCCTGAAGCTTTCCAAGTCTTGGGATGTGAAATAACGCTGGCTTCTATTCCAACCATGTTTTCCTTCTGATGAACAAAAAACTTCCAGAAATCACTTTTTAAATTTTTGAAAAGCTCCGCTCCCAAAGGTCCATAATCCCAGAATCCTGAAAACCCGCCATAAATCTCGCTTGACTTAAAGACAAATCCCTTGCGCTTGCAGAAAGTCGCCAGTTCATCAATGCTTAGATTTTGCTCTTTTGCTTTGCTCATGACTTTCTTGAATATGCGAGATATTTAAACATTCCTTTTGATGGTTCTGTAAGAAACACACCCAGTGTAAGTATTAAGAATTCTATATTAGTAAATACTAAAAAATATATAAATAAATTTGTTTATTTGAGTTTTTCAGCCTGATCTTTGGACAAAACCTTCCAGCATTCGTGTGGCCCTGCTAGGGATTTTGCTACAGCAAAGAATCTTCCGCTTTTTTCTACAATTCTGTACGAATCGCTTTCAAACTTGCTCTTCGTCTTTACATCGTAAAACTCTATTTTTTGTTTTGCCATAGGTACCTCCGATGTTTTTGAGATTTCTAAGCTTATAAATCTATGGACTCTCTATCTTGGCATAAATGCTAAAGAAAAAATAAATAAAAATCCCAATCACAGCAAGTTATGAGGTATTTTTAAGTGTCAAACTATAAACTATCGTAGCGAGCTACTGGTTATTGCACACAGTTTGAGCAATAAAAAACAAAAGGAAAGGATTTTATAAGCAGTTATTCCTTGTTTTTGTGTGCGCACGTGGCTCAATGGTACAGCAGTCGGTTGCAGCCCGACATTTCCCAGGTTCGATTCCTGGCGTGCGCTTATAGTCCTTTCTGGTATCTTGGAGTGATGTCGCCTGTGAGTATATGGATTGGTTAGCACAAGGAAAAAGGAGAAAATTTTCCACTTGTATATGCACTGATTATTTGTTTGGCTAAAGAAAACGTCCTAAAGGTTTTTACTACTGATCATCACTTTAAAGGCTTCAAATAGTCTATTATTTTATAGTAGTAACATGAGCGAAATGTTTAAATAGCTGAAAATTCACGAAAAAGTATGGCAAAATCTAATAAGCTTGGAAAATTCAATTGGAGAGTTCCAACTATATCTTCTACTTTAATTGAAGGTGAAGATGCTCCTGTTATCTATGATATGTTTGGAGAAGACGCTACAAAGAGATTTAATGGTAACAAGTATCTTACAGTTCTTAATCTAGTTCCTGCTCAAGAAGGCAATCCTGCGTATGTAACAGGCTCAAATGTCTTTGCAGCTGCTCGTTTGGATACTTTAGCAAGACAAAACAATATGAGAGTTGCTACATTAGCTGATTTAAGCCATCCGCAGATTTTAGCTATGGTAAAAGATCAATTTTACTCTGACACTCCTGCTCTTGTTGCACAAAGTGCAAGAGATTCAAGAGGTCAAAATGCAGGTATTCTAAAGCATGTTGTTGAATTAGCAGAAGAAAAAATGGGCACAGTTAAGTTTCCATTTATGGTTACGGGGTTTGATGTAGCTCCATCTGAAGATAAAGGCTATGGATTAAGCATTACACCTAGAGATGATTTTACTGTTGTTCAAGATGATAGATTTTCTGGAAATAATTGTGGTAAAACTTTCAATGAAGCTGATGAACTTGGATTACCTAAATTTGAAAATGAAGGAAAGAGAAGGTTTTATGCTAGAAATAATGGCCTTTCGGGGTTGTACCTCGGGAGGAACCTCAGTATCGACTCGGACGACGATGATTTGGCTGTCTCGGGCGAGTATGGTCGGGTAGTTCTGGTTCGCGGCGAAGCCGATAACGCAAAAATTTTGCAAGAATATATTGCAAAGCAAAATGCGAACCTTCAAGAGCTTAGAGGGAA